>JAHDDS010000001.1:52835-155398 GCA_020629235.1 Planktomarina sp. | reverse complement strand
GCGTTCAACAACCACTTTGAATCGCTGATCCTGTTCACCATCGCGGCCCTGGTCATGACGATCAGCGATCAATCCACCGCCTTCACCGCCACTTGCGCTTTTGCATATGTCATTGCCCGCGTGGCCTATATCCCCGCCTACTACTTCGGCTTGGTGCCGTGGCGGTCGGTCATCTGGTTTGTGGGCTTTTTGGCCATCACGCTTATGCTTTTGGCCGCACTTCTATGACCTTCTTTTGTTTTCAAATACTCCGGGGGAATTGGCGCGACGCGCCAAGGGGGCAGCGCCCCACCGACCGGGCAACCACAAGGATCTGATCCATGGCAGACTATGACGTAATCGTAATCGGCAGCGGCCCCGGCGGGTACGTCTGCGCCATCCGCTGCGCCCAACTGGGCCTGAAGACCGCATGCGTCGAAGGGCGTGAAACCCTGGGCGGCACCTGCCTGAACGTGGGCTGCATCCCGTCCAAGGCCCTGCTGCACGCCAGCCACCAGCTGCACGAAGCGCAGCACAATTTTGGCAAAATGGGTCTGAAGGGCAAAAGCCCGTCCGTGGATTGGGATCAGATGAAGGCCTACAAGCAAGACACGATCGGCCAAAACACCAAGGGCATCGAGTTTCTGTTCAAAAAGAACAAGATCGACTGGTTGAAAGGCTGGGGGTCCATCCCAGCAGCGGGCCAGGTGAAGGTGGGCGACGATGTGCACAAAGCCAAAAACATCGTCATCGCCACCGGATCAGACGTGGCCACCCTGCCGGGGGTAGAGATTGATGAAGAGGTGATCGTTTCCTCCACCGGGGCGTTGGATCTCAAGAAAATCCCAAACGATATGGTGGTGATCGGCGCGGGCGTTATCGGGCTGGAACTTGGGTCGGTCTATGCCCGGTTGGGGTCCAACGTGTCGGTTCTGGAATTTGCCGAAACCGTCACCCCTGGCCAAGACGCAGAAGTGCAGCGCACATTCAAGAAGATCATGGAAAAACAGGGCTTGTCCATGACACTGGGGGCCGCCGTGCAAAGCGCAGAGGTGAAGAATGGCAAGGCCACCGTCACCTATAAGCTGCGGTCCGACGACAGCACCCACGACATTAAGGCCGACACCGTTTTGGTGGCCACGGGGCGCAAACCCTTTGTTGATGGCTTGGGGTTGGACGCCTTGGGCATCGCGCTGACAGACCGGGGCCAGGTGGCCACCGACAAGCGATATGCCACCAATGTCGCCGGGGTCTATGCCATTGGCGACGCAATCCCTGGCCCCATGTTGGCCCACAAGGCAGAAGACGAAGGCATGGCCGTCGCCGAAATCATCGCGGGCCAGGCGGGCCATGTGAACTACGACGTCATTCCCGGCGTGATCTATACCCACCCCGAAGTCGCCAGCGTCGGCAAAACGGAAGAGGATTTGAAGTCCGATGGCCGCGCGTACAAGGCAGGCAAGTTCAGTTTCATGGGCAACGGCCGCGCCAAGGCGAACTTTGCGGCCGATGGGTTTGTAAAAATCCTGGCAGACGCCGAAACAGACCGCATCTTGGGGGCCCACATCATCGGGCCCGCGGCGGGGGATCTGATCCATGAAATCTGCGTGGCAATGGAATTTGGTGCCGCAGCAGAAGACCTGGCCCGCACCTGCCACGCCCACCCGACGTATTCGGAAGCCGTGCGCGAAGCGGCCCTGGCCTGCGGGGACGGCCCCATCCACAGCTGACCCGCAGAAAACGAGACGCATTTGGACACAGAGACTGCGCGAGTCTCTGGTCCGTTTTCTGTTTCTTTAAACGGCTACCGCGCCAACATGCGCAGGCCTTGGGTCACATCTGCCCGCACAGCCACGCGCAGTCCCGGCTCATCCCCGGCGCGCAACGCAGCCAAGATCAAGCGGTGGTTTTGCGGCTGCCCTGACCCGCGCATGCGCCCATAAAGCGCGCGCATCGTGGGTCCCAATTGCAGCCAAACGGTTTCCAATGTGGCCAACATGGCCGGCGCTTGGGCGCGCAGATAAAGCGTGCGGTGAAAATCCAAATTCGCGCGTATATATCCCACGGCGTCAGACTGGGCCACAGCCACCGCTACCCCGCCGTTGATGGCCGTCAGACGGTCGATCAAGGCCAAATGCGCCCGGGGCAAAGCGCGGCTGGCCAGTTCCACTTCGATCAACGCGCGAAGGGACGCCAATTCTTCGATCCGATCGTTGGACAATTCGGGCGTACGCACCCTGCCCGATACAGAAGCTGTCAGCGCCCCTTCTGCCACCAGCCGTCGCAGCGCTTCGCGCACAGGCGTCATGGACACTTGGTGATCTGTGGCCAAGCCCCGAATGGTTAACGCCTGGCCCGGCTGCATTTCCCCGTACATAATTTGCGATCGCAAGGTGCGATACACTTGGTCGTGTTGCGGGGCAGATATATCTGATTTTGGATCGGCCATGGGTCCAGTGTGATCACATTTTTGACTGGGTCAAGCGGTGTTGAAATCAAAGCTGTGCAAAGTGCCGCCTTGCCTGCGCAGCCATGTTTTTTGCGCTTCAAAGCCTGGGCACATGTCCCGCACGGTTTTCCAAAACCGTGGGCTGTGGTCCATCACAGCCAGATGTGCCACTTCGTGCGCGGCGACATAATCCAGCACGGCGGGCGGGGCCATAATCAACCGCCAGGAATAGTTCAGATTGCCCTGGCTGGAACACGACCCCCACCGCGACCGCGTATCTTTCAGACTGATGCGGTTCGGCGATTTACCAAGCATGGCGGCGTATTTGTCCGTGGCTGCCTTCAATTCCGCGCGGGCTTCCAATTTCAAAAGCGCTGCTACCCGGGGGCCGACCATATGGCTTTGACCGGGGCAGACGATCACCCCGTCCGACACCACCGCACGGCGGCCCTTGCCCGGCACCACTTCCATGATCTGGCCGCGCATGGGCAGTTGGGTTCCAAAACCAACGGGTTCCAAAGTGGGGGCTGCAGCGCTGTGTTTGCGAATCCAGGCCGCTTTTTCAGCCACAAAGTCTTCCGCCATTTTCAGTGTCGCGGTTTTGGGCAGACTTAACCGCACAGACCCATCGGCGCGGGACACCCGCAAGGACAAACGTTTGGCGCGGGCGGATGGAACGACGTCCACCGCCAACGGTGGCAAGCCCGGCACAGAAATCCGGCTGGGCCGAGAAGAAGAGGTTGAAAACCACACGCGATTGCCCCAATTACGCCTTTGACACCCGGGCCATCCTATGGCACGGGGTCGCGATTGTCACCGCCATCATGAAGGACGTGCACCATGCCTAAAGAAGAATGGGGAACCAAACGCCTTTGCCCCACCACCGGCAAACGGTTCTATGACCTGAACAAAGACCCCATCGTCAGCCCCTATACGGGTGAAGTGGTGACACTGGACGCCAACAAGGGCCGCACCATGGTGGCCGATGCTGCCGATGGCGCGGGCAAAAAGTTGGAAGAAACCGCCGCTGAAGACGAAGAAGTGGTTTTGGAAGACGACGAAGATGTCGACGTGGATTTGGGCGATGATGTCTTGGATGACGACGACGATGACAACGTGTCGTTGGAAGAAATCGCCGACGTTCCAGCCGACGACGACGAAAGTTGATTTTCCAGGGGCGGCGCGCTTTTTAGCTTGATCCCGCCCCCCACCCGCCGTAACACGCGGCTGCATGGGGCCTTAGCTCAGTTGGGAGAGCGCTTGCATGGCATGCAAGAGGTCAGGGGTTCGACTCCCCTAGGCTCCACCATCCCCTCTACAATCATCCTATTCAGCCCCTTGTCAGATCGCTTGCGCCGGTCCTATGACTGATTTGTGCGGCGTTCTTTCGGGCGTCGTCGCGGCGCAGAAAGGGTGTGCCATGGGTTTGATGGACCACATTTTGGATTTGGCGCAAACGCCTTCTGCCGATTTGCCTGCGGGGGCATTGGCAAAGGCAAAGCTGTCGTTCTTGGACTGGCTGGTGTGCGGATATGCCGGTGCTTGTGAACCGGTGGCACAAAAGCTGCACGCCTTTGCTGCCATGGAAGGCGGCACCCCCGCTGCAACGCTGTTTGACGGGTCCCGTGCCCCCGCACGCATGGCGGCCTTGGTCAATGGCACCGCGTCCCACGCGTTGGATTTTGACGACACGCATTTTGCCCATGTGGGCCATTTGTCGGTGGCCATTTATCCCGCCGCCTTGGCCATGGGCGAAGCCAAGGATGCCCCATTACGCCACGTCCTGGCGGCTTTCCTTGTGGGGGCGGAAGCTGCCATTCGGATCGGATTGCAGTTGGGGGCAACCCACTACAACGCAGGCTTTCACCAAACCGCAACGGCCGGTGCCTTCGGGGCAACCGTGGCCGCAGGCCGTGTCCTGGGATTGGACCGGCCCCAGATGCGGGCAGCTTTGGGGCTGTGTGCCACCCGGGCGGCTGGCCTGAAGTCCCAGTTCGGAACCATGGGCAAGCCTTGGAACGCTGGCAACGCAGCGGCGAACGGTGTGGAATGCGCCGTCCTGGCCCAACTGGGGATGACATCCGCCGATGATGGGCTGGACGGTGCCCAGGGGTTTTTGGCCACCCACCACGCAGGTTCTTCCCACCCTTTGGAAGCGCCAGCGGGGTTCTTCTTTGAAGACAACCTTTATAAATTCTATGCCTGCTGCCACGGTACCCATGCCATGATCGAAGCCTTGCTGGCAGGGCCGTATCAAATGGCCGATGTGCAGGGGCTTACGCTGCGCACCAACCCCCGATGGCTGCAGGTGTGCGACGTCAAATCGCCGCGCACCGGGCTGGAAGTAAAGTTCAGCTATGCCTGGCTGGCGGGCATGGCGCTGCGCGGGGATGTTTTGGGGGACAGGACGACGTTCAGCGACGCCTGCGCCCAAGACCCGGCCTTGGCCGATTTTGCAGACCGGGTCACGGTGGTGGGGGACGACAGCCTGACCGACCTGCAATGCGCAGGGCACGTGACGTTGCGCGACGGCACGATCCAGGTCCTGCAGCACGATTTGGCCACCCCATTGCCAAACACAGTTCTGGCAGAAAAGCTGCGCGCCAAGGCCACCGCGCTGATGCCCCAGCAAGGGCCCGCCATTTGGGCGCTTTGGTCAAAGTTGGATGATCTGCCGGCTTGCGATGTCTGGCGCGCGCTGACAAGCTGATGCCATGACGGACAGATCCAGCACCCACAGCGCCGAAGACGACGACCGCAACCGCGACATTAAGATTTTTGTGAACGGCGACATCGTGCACCGCGACGATGCCAAGATCAGCGTCTATGACAGCGGGTTCCTGTTGGGCGACGGCATGTGGGAAGGGATGCGCCTATATGACGGGCACTGGGCCTTCTTCGACGATCACATGGACCGTCTGTTCGACAGTTGCAAAGCCGTGTCACTGGACATTGGTATGGACCGCGCAGGCGTGGCGGAGGCCCTGGCGCAGACGGCTGCGGCGAACGACATGCACACAGATGTGCACTGCCGCTTGATGGTCACGCGTGGGGTGAAAGTGAAACCGTTCCAGCACCCTGCCCTGTCGCAGTCTGGACCCACGGTCGTGATCATCATGGAACATTCCAGACCCGTGGACAGCCTGCAAAGCACAGGCATCCGCCTGGCCACGGTCCCACAGGTGCGCGGTTTGCCCATGGCACAGGACGCCAAGTTCAACAGCCATTCCAAGCTGAACTGCGTGATTGCGTGCTTACAGGCAGAACAGGCGGGCGCGGACGAAGGGCTGATGCTGGACCCCCATGGGTTTGTGAACACCACCAACGCTTGTAACTTTTTCATCGTCCGGCGCGGCGAAGTTTGGACCAGCACGGGCGATTACTGCATGAACGGCGTGACCCGGCAGAAGGTGATCGACCTGTGCCGGGCTGATGGAATCCCTGTGTTCGAGAAAAACTTCAGCTTGTACGAAGCTTATGGCGCGTCAGAGGCGTTTTTGACCGGAACGTTCGGCGCGCAGACGCCCGTCGCAGAGATTGATGGCAAGCCCATTGGCGACGGAACGCGGCCCGTCATGGCGCGGATTCAGAAGTTGTATAAGGATTTGGTGGCGCGGGAAATTTCCAAGTAAGGTGGGGTTAACCCCGTCCTACGCCATGGCGCGGCGTTTGGTGGTCAGCGACGCCACAATCACCCCCAAAGCCACCATCCCAATAAGGATCGCGGACAGGGCGTTGATCTTGGGGCTGACGCCCAAGCGAACTTCCGAAAAAATCCGCATCGGCAATGTGGTGGCCCCGGGCCCTGACACGAAGCTGGCAATCACCAGATCATCCAGCGATAAGGTGAACCCAAGCAACCACCCCGCCGCCACAGCGGGCGCGATGATGGGCAAGGTGACAAGGCGGAACGCTTGCCAGGGTGTGGCGCCCAGGTCCAAAGCGGCTTCTTCCAGCGACCGGTCAAAGCTGACAAGGCGGGACGACACCACAACGCTGACATAACACATGGAAAAGGTCGCATGGGCCAAGATGATTGTGAAACCGCCCCGGTCCAATCCGATGGATATAAACAAAAGCAGCAGCGACAAACCGGTGATCACTTCTGGCATCACAAGGGGCGCATAGATCATGCCCGAAAACAACGTGCGCCCGCGAAACTTCGCGCCCCGCACCAAGACATAGGCCGCCATGGTGCCCAGGATTGTGGCGATGGATGCGGAAATGAACGCCACGTAAAACGTGACCCAGGCCGCCCCAAGAAAGCGTTCATCTTGGAACAAAACCCCGTACCATTTCGTCGAAAACCCGCCCCACACCGTCACAAGACGGCTTTCGTTGAAGGAATAGACGATCAAGATCAGGATCGGCAGGTACAAAAACGCAAAGCCCAGGGTTAGGGAAATCACGTTAAAGCGGGACATCTTCATGCGCTGTCCCCCCGTTCGGCGGACCGCTGAAACAACACGATGGGGATCACCAGAACGAACAGCAAGACCACAGCCACGGCAGATGCCACGGGCCAATCCCGGTTGTTGAAGAATTCCTCCACCAGGACTTTACCGATCATCAACGTGTTGGATCCCCCCAGCAAACTGGGCACGATGTATTCCCCCACCACCGGGATGAAGACCAAAAAACACCCCGCCAGGATGCCCGCTTTGGACAAGGGCACGGTGATGCGCCAGAACGCTTCAGCCCGCGAACACCCCAAATCCTCGGCCGCTTCCAACAGGCTTGGGTCCAAGCGGTCCAAACTGGCATAGATGGGCAAGATCATGAACGGAAGATAGGCATAGACCAGGCCGATATAGACGGCCGTGTTGGTGTTGATGATTGCCAAAGGCGGGATGCCCACCCAGCCCAGCACCATGTTCAGAAACCCTTCGTTCGACAGGATGCCGATCCAAGCATAGATGCGGATCAAAAAGCTGGACCAAAAGGGCAAGATCACCAGCATCATCAGAACCGGCCGCCACTGCACCGGTGCCCGCGCCATGGCATAGGCCATGGGATACCCGATCAACAGTGCCAACACAGTGGAAAAGAACGCGATCCGCAGCGATGAAAGATAGGCGGTGTAATACAGCGCATCGTCCAGCAACCATTGGAAGTTTTCAAAATCAAACGCCGCAATGGTTGCGCCCCAGCTGCCCGGGTCGGTCAGATCAAAGGTGGGGGTATAGGGCGGGATTGCGATGGCCATGTCCGACAGGGCGATTTTAAACACCAACGCGAAGGGCAGCAAAAACAGGATCAACAGCCAGACATAAGGCGGCCACAAAACGATACGCTTCATTCGGTCAACACCAAACCAGCGGTGGCCGTCCATGACAGCCACACCTTGTCTTCCCACGTGATATCACGCCGCGACAGACGTCGGGCATTGGTGGCCTGGGCGCGGATCTTTTGACCCCCTGGAATTTCCACCACATAGGTGGACAGATTGCCAAGGTATGCGATGTCGATCACCTGCCCCGGCACAGTATTCGCGGCGTCCGGCTTATCTTTCGAAATGGCAATCTTTTCGGGGCGCAGCGCCAACCAGGCTTGGCCTGGGGCCGCATCGCTGGTCACGGCCAAGGGCGCTTGCCCGTCGGCCCAGTGCAACGCATCGCCGCGCCAATCCCCTTCGATCAGGTTCACATCGCCCACAAAGTCGGCCACGTATCGGCTGTTGGGGGCTTCATACAAAGTTGCGGGTGTATCGATTTGTTTGATCACCCCTTCGTCCATCACGGCGATGCGGGTGCTGACGGTCATCGCCTCTTCCTGGTCGTGGGTGACGATCATGAAGGTGGTGCCGGTCTTTTCTTGGATGTCCACAAGTTCGAACTGCGTTTCTTGGCGCAACTTTTTGTCCAAAGCGCCCAGGGGTTCGTCCAACAGCAACACTTTGGGGGCCTTGGCCAAGGACCGTGCCAACGCAACGCGCTGGCGCTGGCCACCGGAAATGGCATCGGGTTTGCGCTTGGCGAATTTTTGCAGCTGCACCAGGCGCAGCATGTCTTCCACGCGGGCGGCGATCTGGTCCTTGGGCAACCCGTCGCGGCGCAGGCCAAAGGCAATGTTGTCCCAGACATTCATGTGGGGAAACAGTGCATAGGATTGGAACATCATGTTCACAGGGCGTTGGTTGGCCGGAACACCCGCCAGGTCCTGCCCCGCCAATACGATCTGGCCAGCGGTGGGGGCTTCGAACCCTGCAAGCATGCGCATCAATGTCGTCTTACCGCAGCCCGATGGCCCCAACAGGGCAAAGAATTCGCCCGCGAAAATATCCAAGTCGATCGCATCAATCGCAGTGAAATTGCCGAACTCTTTGGTGACGCTTTTGTAGGATATCAAAGGCGTGGCACCGGGATCATCCCAGGGTGCGAACGGTGCGTTGTCAGACATGGGCGATCCTGCAAAGAAGGCCGCCCCTGGGTGGGACGGCCTGACAGGTCCTTACAGACCGGATTTGATTTTTGTCCAAGCGCGCGTCACCAGGCGTTGGAACTTGGGCGGAAACGCTTCCAAGGTGTACAGATTGGCCAAGGTCGGTGCATCAGGATAAATCGCCGGATCGCCGATCAGGTCTTCTTCCAACATTGGCTGGGCCGCTTCGTTGCCGCTGGCATAGTAGACATAATTCGATGCCGCCGCAGAATTTTCAGCGTTCAACATGAAGTCGATGAACTTGTGGGCCGCATCCGCGTTGGGGGCATCCGCCGGGATGGCGAATTGGTCAAACCACATCAAGGCCCCTTCCGACGGGATAGAGTATGCGATTTCAACGCCGTTTTCCGCTTCAGACGCGCGGAATTGGGCTTGGAACACGTCGCCAGACCACCCAAACGCCACGCAGATTTCCCCGTTGGCCAAGGCCGAAATATATTCAGAGCTGTCGAATTTGGTGATGTGGGGACGGATAGCCGCCAAAACTTCGGTCGCAGCTTCCAAATCAGCAGGGTCTTGGCTGGTGGCGTCTTTGCCCAAGTATGCCATGGCGGCAGGCAGAACCTCCGTCGGGGCGTCCAGCATATAGAACCCGCAGGAAGCCAGCTTTTCCGCATTCGCGGGATCAAAAATCATGGACAGACTGGCCAAATCAGCGTCAGCGCCCAAAGCGGCTTTCACCTTTTCAACGTTGTACCCGATCCCTGTGGTGCCCCACATATAGTTTACGGAATACTGACCGTCGGGGTCATAGACTGCCGTGCGGTCCTGGATTTCGCCCCACAGGTTGCCATAGTTAGACAGCTTGGATTTATCCAAAGGCTGGAACACGCCTGCCTGGATCTGACGCTGCAGGAACGATGCAGACGGCACAACCACGTCGTATCCCGTGCCACCAGCCAGAAGCTTGGTTTCCAATACCTCGTTGGAATCAAAAACATCATAGATGATCTTGATGCCGGTCTCTTCGGTGAATTTGCCCAGCAGGCTTTCTTCGATGTAGTCGGACCAGTTATAGACCCGAACCTCTTCTGCCATAGCGACGGATGTGCCCGCGACCAGCGCGGCAAAGGCTGTTGTGATATGCAAACGCATGGAATGACCCCCATTAAGATTTCCCAAAGCAGTTTGTCTTGCCATGGAAAAAAAGCAACAGGATTCGCGGTTTAGCGGCTGGAATTCTGCAACTGCTTAATCGTCAGGCGCGGGGTGATCGCGCTTTGATCCACCACCAGATCAATCACTGCGCCACGGGGGTCTGCCAAAGCTTGGGCAAAGGCAGCCGCAAAGTCTTGCGTCCGCGTGACTTGTGCACCGAACATCCCATAAGCCTGCGCCATGGCCGCGAAATCGGGGTTCTTCAAATCCGTGCCGCTGACGCGTTTGGGATGGTGCTTTTCTTGGTGCATGCGAATGGTGCCATAGGTGCCGTTGTTCACCACCAAAATTACAGGCCCCGCACCCGCCTGCATCGCGGTGCCCAACTCCTGACAGTTCATTTGAAAATCACCGTCCCCACAGTAACAGATCACCTGGCGGTCTGGGTGTTCGATTTTGGCCGCCACCGCCGCGGGCAATCCGTATCCCATGGCCCCCGACTGTGGGGCCAGCAAGATTTGGTCCGGGCCGTAGGAGATGAATTTGTTGGTCCAAATGGCGAAGTTGCCTGCCCCACTGGTCACAATGGCATTGGAATCCATGGCATTGCGCACATGCAGGGTCACCTGCCCCATGTCCAAATCGCCAGGCTGCGGCGGCGCTTGCTGGCTTTGGATGTATCCATCGCGGGCCAGGTTTGCCCAGGTTTGATCTAAGTGCGGTGCGCCCTGTCCCGCCTTCGCCAGGGCCGCAAAAAACGGACCTGTGTGGGACTGAACCGCCAAATCAGCCTGCACCACTTTGCCAAATTCATCCGCCGACGGATGGGCATGAACGATCTTCTGTTCACCGCGATCTGGACCGAACAAGGTGAAGGCATCGGTCGTCATTTCCCCAAATCGCGTTCCCGCGGCGATGATCAAATCAGCCTGTTGCAACACGCGGCGGGTGTTGGGTGTCATGCCCACACCCGCTTCGCCCACAAAACCGGGGTGGGTGTTGTCAAACACCCAGTGATACCGAAACGCGCACACTACGGGGATGCCTGTCTTGGATTGAAACGCGGCCAGCGCGGCCTTCGCAGGCCCGTCAAAGCCTGCCCCGCCCACCAGCAAAACGGGCCGCTTGCTGGTGCGCAGCAGGTCCCCGATGGCGTCAACACTGCGGTCCGTGGGGGCGGCCTGGTCCACATGGATGGGACCTTGCGGGATGATAACATCCGCTTCGGCCCGCAGCATATCTTCCGGCAGGGCCACCACCACAGGGCCTGGCCGCCCAGACTGGGCAAGGGTCCAGGCCTTCAAAACTGTCTCCGGGACACGGGCAGGATCGGCAATTTCAATTGTGTGCTTTGCCAGGGGGGCGAACATTTGGCGATAGTCCACTTCCTGGAACGCTTCGTACCCTTGATGATCCAACCCCACCTGCCCCACGAACAGGATCATCGGCGTCGATCCTTGCATGGCCGTGTGCACGCCGATGCTGGCGTTGGTGGCCCCAGGCCCGCGGGTCACAAAGCACAGCCCCACCTGGCCGGTCAGCCTGGCCCAAGCTTCTGCCATGAACGCGGCCCCGCCTTCATTTCGCGTCACGGTGAATGCAAAATCTGGCGCATCAAACATGGCGTCCAAGACTTCCAGGTAACTTTCCCCCGGCACGCCAAAGCCGCGCTTGGCCCCAAGGGCAAGAAGCGTTTTCATAAGGGCTTGGCCGCCCGTTAGGCGTTCAGAGTGTGTCCGAGTCATGGATGCCATAGGGTGCCAAATCGCCCGCTTTGACAAGTCGTTGCGGCCCGCCGCCCGTCACGATTATCAGCCCATGCCGCCGAACTATAAGATGGCACGATAAAGATCGGATATATGCTTGGCCACTTGGGCGCTGATTTCGACAGAATTTCCTGCCACCAAAATGTCGCTGTAAAGCGACAGCATCGCTGGATCGCGCAAATGCGCCTGAATGGCAGACCTGTGGGCCGCCACACAGGCCTGGTGCGCCGCCGCGACACCCGGCGCGGCCAGCAATTCAGACTTGGCAGCGGCCGTATCGGCGGCCCGTTTTGCAATGGCAGTATTGGCGCTTCCATTGAAGTTGCGCCGCATCCAATAGGCCAGATCAATGGGCTTATCCACATGGTTCGGCAAACCCCGGTCAGCCTTTACCAGGAAGCTTTGCACAGACCGCAGCGAATAATGGTGGCATTCCACCAAATCGCGCGCGGGCGACCGGCCCGTCAAGTTCAACACCTTGGGATTGGCCGCCCAAGCATCTTGCAAAACGGCCCCCGACCCATCCCGCCAGGCCGGAACCGGCCCCGCTTTTTTCTGCTTGGGTCGATGCACACCAAACCCAGAAAACGGCCCCGCCAAATCAAACAGCGTTTTGAAAAACTGCGCTGACACGGGAAAGTTCAAATCTGGGGCCGCGCATGTTTTGAACTGGTCAGGCACTGGCACATCGTCAAAAGCCACTTGCCCCCCGTTGCCAAACAACCGCCACGGCATTGCAATGGCTTGGGCATCGCCGCCCATCAGGTCTTGAAACGTGCCCTGGCCTTTGTGCACGCAAATGAATTCATCCACATCCAGGACCGCCGCCCAATCGCATCGCTTTCGCAAATCGTGCCGCCACGCTTGGCGCAACGCCGCCCACTGCGGGCGTTCCCCCGACGCGATGCTTTGTCGGACATGGACGACCCCTGCACTTGCCAGGCTGTCCAGCATGACATCTGTGCCATCCGTACAATCGTTGGAAAAGATCAGGAAATCCGTAGCCCCCATGGCCCGGTGGTGGGCGATCCAGTCCAAAATGAATGGCCCTTCGTTCCGCATTGTGCTGACAATCAGCAGCCGCATGTCGCAACCTCACCCAATTCTTCGTTTGTCAGCGATCTGACCCGCGACACCAGTTCTAAGGTACGACCAAACCGTGCCGTTTGGCCAGGGCAGAAGGAAACCGCTATGCAAGCTGATTATGTGATCGTTGGGTCCGGGTCTGCCGGGTCTGCTATGGCGGCCCGTCTCAGCGAAGACGGCAAGCATTCCGTGATCGTGCTGGAATACGGCGGCACTGATGCTGGGCCGTTCATCCAGATGCCCGGCGCGCTGTCTTATCCCATGAACATGGCCCGCTATGACTGGGGCTTCGAGACAGAGCCAGAACCCCACTTGGGCGGGCGACGCTTGGCTTGCCCCCGCGGCAAAGTGGTGGGCGGTTCGTCGTCCATCAACGGTATGATTTATGTGCGCGGCCACGCCATGGATTTCGACCATTGGGCAGACAGCGGCGCGGACGGGTGGTCCTTTGCCGACGTCGCGCCGTATTTCAACCGCATGGAAGACTGGCATGCGGGCGACCAAGGCGGCGATCCCAGTTGGCGCGGCCAAGGCGGCCCATTGCACGTCACCCGCGGAAAACGCGATATCCCACTGCACCAAGCCTTCGTCAAAGCGGGTCAACAGGCCGGGTTCGAAGTCACCGACGACTACAACGGCCAAAAGCAAGAAGGCTTCGGTCCTTTTGACATGACCGTGTGGAAGGGCCAGCGCTGGTCAGCGGCGAATGCCTATCTGAAGCCCGCTTTGAAACGCCCGAACCTGACCATGGTCAAAGGATTTGCGCGCAAAGTTGTGATCGAACAGGGCCGCGCCACCGGCGTTGAAGTCGCCATGAAAGGCAAAATCACCACGCTGAAAGCCAACAAAGAGGTGATCTTGGCCGCGTCTGCCATCAACTCGCCCAAGCTTTTGATGTTGTCGGGCATCGGCCCTGCCAGCCACTTGGCCGAACATGGAATCGACGTTGTGGCGGACCGTCCAGGCGTGGGGCAAAATCTGCAAGACCACCTGGAACTGTACATCCAACAGGCCTGCACCCAGCCAATCACGTTGTTTAAGTATTGGAACCTGTTGGGAAAAGCCCGGGTGGGACTGCAATGGCTGTGGAACAAAACTGGCCCAGGGGCCACCAACGCCTTTGAAAGTGCTGCCTTTGTGCGGTCCAAACCCGGTGTCAAATACCCCGACATCCAGTACCATTTCCTGCCCATCGCCATCCGGTATGATGGCCAGGCCGCCGCCGAAGGTCACGGATGGCAAGCCCATGTGGGCCCCATGCGGTCCCCGTCGCGCGGCGAAATCACCTTGCGGTCCGCAGACCCCAATGCGCCCCCGAAAATCCTGTTCAATTACATGGCCCACGACGAAGATTGGGCAGACTTCCGGCACTGCATCCGCCTGACCCGAGACATCTTTGCACAATCGGCATTCGACCCGTATCGCGGCAAAGAAATTCAACCTGGGGCCGACGTGCAATCGGACGACGCATTGGACGACTTCATCCGCGAACATGTGGAAAGCGCGTACCACCCGTGCGGGACCTGCAAGATTGGGCGGGCGGATGATCCCATGGCTGTGGTGGACCCAGAATGCCGCGTCATCGGCGTGGACGGGTTGCGGGTGGCGGACAGTTCCATCTTTCCGCGCATCACCAACGGCAACTTGAATGGGCCGTCCATCATGACCGGCGAAAAAGCTTCAGACCACATCCTGGGCAAAGCCCCCCTGGCCCGCGACAACCGCGAACCCTGGATTAATCCGAATTGGGAAACCTCGGACCGCTGATCTTCACTTTGAGCCGGAAATACCTTCGCCGAAGGCACAGCGCAGCGCCGGATGGCGCTGCAAAAATCAGGCGGCGCGTCAGCGCCCCATCATAAAAACGGCATCTCCACCAACGTGGCATCCACCTCACGCCCGCCGGATCGCTGCAAAACCACGCGGTCGCCAACTTTGCACTGGGCAGAAATCAAAGCGTATCCGATGTTCTTTTCCATCCGTGGCGACCAGACGCAATTGGTCATGTCGCCGACCTTTTGCCCGTCCACTGTGATGTCTTCCCAGTGAAATTGCAGCGGATCCTTGAAGTCACCGTCCAGCACCAAACCCAAATGGTGCCGTGTTGGACCTTCTTGCTTGATCCGGCGCAAAGCGTTTATGCCCACCACGTCGTCGGGCACATCGGTGTCGGTAAAGCGACCCATGCGAATCTCAAAGGGGTTGGTGTGTTCGTCGGTGTCAGACCCCACGGAAATAAGGCCGCTTTCCGTGCGTTCTGGGCTTGTGGGGCCACCGTTTCCGATTCCGTAAGGCTGTCCGGCTTCTTTCACGATTTTCCAAAGGTCGTCGCCGCGCGATCCATCGCGCAAATAGATTTCGAAGCCGCCCTGTTTGGACCAGCCTGACCGCTGAACCGCCACGGGGATGCCGTCGATTTCGGTTTCGTTGAACCAAAAATACTTCACATCGCGCACCCAGTCGCCAAAGATATCGGCCACCACGTCTTCCGCTTTGGGGCCTTGCACCGCCAACGGGGACACATCGGGTTCGCTGACCTCTACCTTCAGTCCACGCTCGGCAGAAATGGCGCGCGCCCAGTACCAAATATCGCTGTCGGCAATGGACAACCAAAACAAATCGTCGCGCAGTTTCAGGCAGATGGGGTCGTTCAAAATCGTGCCCGCATGGTTGCACACCGCTACGTATTTGCCCTGGCCCACCTTCTGTTTGGACAAATCGCGCGCGCACAGTATTTGCGCCAGGTTTGCGGCATCGGGCCCTTCCAGTTGCACTTGGCGTTCCACGCCCACGTCCCACATCACACACCGTTCGATCAGGTCCCAATATTCCTTTTCAGGGTCGCCAAAACTGGCCGGCAAGATCATCCGATTGTAAATCGACGCGGACGTGCACCCTTCTGCCATGACAGAATGAAAGAACGGCGACGGGCGCAAACGTGCGGTGGGAAAGACGTTGAACATGGCGGACCTTCGATCTTGGTTTCGCGGGGCGTACCTGGATTCGGGGGCAAAAACGTGCCTGAACACGCCATCCCACTGGACAGGGCCGACCTGCCCGGCCATGGCTGGTGCATGTCCATCACGCTTAAACACCTCGAAGGATTTGTGTGGGTCGCGGAAGTGTCCAGTTTCAAAGGCGCCGCCGAACGGCTGAACACCACCCAACCCAATATCAGCACGCGCATCGCCCAGTTGGAAGCGCTGGTGGGCGAACCGCTGTTCGTGCGCGGGACGGGGTCGGTGTCTTTGACGCCCCGGGGGCGGGATTTGTTGCCCTTGGCGCGCGCGGCGCTGCACGCCCGGGACGACTTTTTGACCCAGGCCACAGCCGATCCGGGGCGGTTGACCCAAGGCACGTTGCGCTTGGGTGTGACAGAGATGATTGTGCACAGCTTCCTGCGCCCTTTGATGGCCCGCATAAAGGCGGACTTCCCCAACCTGGCCATTGAATTGACCATGGATATGGCCGCCGATGTGGAAGCGATGCTGGCGCAAAACCAGCTGGATCTGGCGTTGATCAACGGTCCGTTTCAATTCCAAGCCGCCAGCGTTGATTTGGGGCAATTCGCCATGGTCTGGGTCGCGTCCCCTGATCTTGGCCTGAACGACGAACCCATCACCCAGCACGCCCTGTCACAACACCCTATCTTGACCCATGCCCGCGGCACCTGGGTGCATCAGGCCATCGCGGCCCATTTTCAGGGCAGCCGTGCCCGATTGGTGCCGTCGTCGAACTTGGGCGCGTGTCAACAGATGGCCTTAGACGGCATGGGCATCGCAGTCCTGCCCCACCCCATGGTCGCCCGCGATTTGGCGGCCAAACGATTGGTGGCGTTGACCTATGACTGGCACCCTGCCCCTTTGGCATTCCAAGCCCGATACAATGCCGATCACCCCACCAAGTCCGTTGCCACAATCGCCCAAATTGCGGCCGAGGTCATTGGAAGTTGATCAATTTTAGTTATCGCGTTTATCATATCTAATAATTTTCCTTGACCCGCTGTTTCATGCCACGGTGCGGCAGTTTCAGACGGAATTTTTTCATGGCAGACACACCCATTCGCCTTGGTGCAGACATTGGTGGAACCTTCACCGACGTGGTGATTGAAGGACCTTTTGGCCAGCAAAGCACCAAGGTTCTGACCACCTATGACGCGCCGGAAAATGCCATCATCGAAGGCATGCACCGGGTCTGCGCCGCCGCGGGCATTGTCCCATCCAGCATCACCCAGATCATCCACGGCACGACCTTGGCAACAAACGCGCTGATCGAACGGCGCGGCGCCAAGACGGCGCTGATCACCACCCAAGGGTTTCGTGATGTGATCGAAATGCGCACGGAATCGCGGTTTGAACAGTACGATTTGAACCTGACCCTGCCTGACCCCCTGCTGCCGCGTAACTTCCGCTATACCGTTAAAGAACGGCTGCAGGCAGACGGCAAAGTGCTGGTGGACATCAACCGGGCTGAAGTCGAAGCTTTGGTGGATGAAATCCGCGACGCAGGCTTTGAAAGCGTCGCGGTTGGGCTGCTGCATGCCTATGTCAACGACACCCACGAACAGGTGGTGGCAGATGTTTTGGCCGAACGGGCCCCCGACATTATGGTGTCTTTGTCGTCCGAAGTGTCGCCGCAAATGCGCGAATACGAACGGTTCAACACGACGATCGCCAACGCCTATATCAAGCCGCAGATGAAGTCTTATCTGGGCCGTTTGCGCCAGCGTTTGGCGGGCGACGGGGCCGATTGCCCGATCTTTTTGATGCATTCGGGCGGCGGCATCATCAGTTTGGAAAACGCCGCCGACTTCCCAGTGCGGTTGGTGGAATCTGGTCCAGCTGGCGGGGCGGTGTTTGCCGCCAATATCGCTGCACGCCACGGCATCGACAAAGTGTTGTCGTTTGACATGGGGGGCACCACTGCCAAGATTTGCCTGATCAAAAACCAAACCCCGAAAACGGCACGGGTGTTTGAAGTGGCCCGCACATACCGCTTCAAAAAGGGATCGGGCATGCCCATTTCCATCCCGGTCATCGACATGGTGGAAATCGGCGCGGGCGGTGGGTCCCTGGCCCATGTGGATGCCCTGCGCCAAATCCGTGTCGGGCCCGAAAGTGCGGGATCAGAACCCGGTCCTGCATGTTACGGGCGCGGCGGGGACCGGCCTGCGGTGACGGACGCTGATTTGGTCCTGGGCAAATTGGACCCAGCCAATTTTGCGGCCGGCACAATTCCGTTGCATCCCGAAACGTCCAAATCTGCATTGATGGAACACTTGGGACGCCCCTTAGGCATGGACCCGGCAGAAGCAGCGTTCGGCGTGGCCGAGGTGGTGGATGAAAACATGGCCAACGCCGCGCGGGTCCACGCTGTGGAAAATGGCGAGGACCTGAGCGAATACACCATGATCGCCTTTGGCGGGGCCGCGCCCCTGCACGCCGGACGTTTGTGTGAAAAACTGGGCATTGATCGGTTGTTGGTACCCACGGGCGCAGGCGTTGGGTCTGCCATCGGGTTCTTGCGCGCGCCGTTCAGTTTCGAAGCCAACCGGACGCGGTACATGCAGTTGAAGGGTTTTGACGCGCAGGCTGTGAAATCAATTTTGAAAGAACTGCAGGACGAAGCCACCGCATTTGTGCGCACCTGCGACGCAGACGCGCCGATTTTGTCAGAGGTCAAGTGTTACATGCGTTACGCAGGGCAAGGGTGGGAAATTCCCGTGCCACTGACCGCAGAACAGGCGGCAAACCCGGACGCAGACACACTGTTGCAGCTGTTTGAGACAGAATACGCCGCGCTGTTTTCGCGCACCGTCGCAGGGATGGATGTGGAAATCACGGTGTGGTCAGTCAACGCCACCACGCCGCCGGCAGATGTGACGCCAGCCAAAGCGGTTGGGGCCACGCAAGCTGTCCCAACACACGGGGTCCGGGACCTGTTCGATCCCGCAACAGGCACGGTGACACAGGCCGTAGAGACAAAACGCGCAGATTATTCCGCCGGGTTCAGCGTTGAAGGCCCCGCCGTGATTACAGAGGAAGAAACCACCGTGATTGTGCCGTCGTCGCGACGGGCCAAGGCCTTGGCGGACGCCACGATTGAACTGGTGTTGAAATGATCGCTGTCGTTCAATCCCCCACGGCCACGCCGAGCTGCGCATACCCGGCGCCGTTCGCGTCACGTCAATCCGCTTTGGAGAAACGCCCATGACCCAACCCAGCCAAGTCCAATTCCAAGTCATGTGGAACCGCCTGATCTCTGTCGTGGAAGAACAGGCCCAGGCGTTGGTGCGCACGGCCTTTTCCACGTCTGTGCGCGAGGCGGGCGATCTGTCTGCCGGGGTCTATGACACCCAAGGCCAGATGCTGGCCCAGGCCGTCACCGGCACCCCGGGCCATGTGAATGCCATGGCCGACGCCGTTGCCCATTTTATGCGCCGCATCGGCGTGGACACCATGGCCGAAGGCGACGTTTATATCACCAATGACCCATGGGAAGGCACTGGCCACCTGCACGACATCACGATCGTTACCCCGTCGTTTCACCAGGGCAACTTTGTGGGCTTCTTTGCTTGCACGGCCCACATCGTGGACATCGGCGGTCGGGGTTTTGGGGCAGATGCGCAATCTGTCTACGAAGAGGGTCTTTATATCCCGATCATGCGTTTTATCGACCAAGGCACCGTCGACGACACCCTGGTGCGGATCATCCGCGCCAATGTGCGTGAACCCGACCAATTGATCGGCGATATCTATGCCCTGGCCACCTGCAATGACATCGGCCACCGCCGCCTGGTGGAGATGATGACCGAATTTGGCCTGGCCGATTTGAACGGCATTGCGGACTTCATCCTGACCAATTCGCGCCGCGCCACTTTGGAGCGGATCAACGCTTTGGCCCAAGGCAGCGCCCACGGTGAAATGGTGATCGACGGATTTGATACGCCAGTGACACTTCGGGTCCGCGTCGACATTGAACAAGACCGCATCCTAACAGACTGGGACGGCACGTCGGGACTGGACAAGAAAGGCATCAACGTGCCGTTGGTGTATACCAAGGCCTATGCCTGTTACGCGTTGAAATGCGCCATTGCGCCGGACATTCCCAACAACGCTGCAAGTTTGGCCCCGTTCGCAATCACGGCCCCGTTGAACAGCATTGTCAATGCCGTGCACCCTGCCCCCGTGGCGTTGCGCCATGTCATCGGCCACTTTGTGCCCGACACGGTGTACGCTGCTTTGGACCAGCTTTTGCCCAACCTGGTTCCGGCAGAAGGGGCCGGATGTTTGTGCAATTTCCAAGTCTCGCTTCGGCCGCGGACCGACGCACCGGCCCCACCCCACGCCAGGCGGTCAGAGGTGCTGACCTTCAATTCCGGCGGATCGGGCGCGCGGCCCGGGTTGGACGGAATGAATGCCACGGCCTTCCCGTCGGGGGTCATGACCATGCCCGTGGAAGCCACTGAAAACGCAGGGCCCGTGATCATTTGGCGCAAGGAACTGCGCCCGGATTCCGGCGGCGCAGGTCGCCAACGCGGGGGCTTGGGACAGTACATGAACGTCGGCGCCCAAGACGGGCACGAATTTGACATCCAAGCCATGTTCGACCGCGTCCATCACCCGGCCCGTGGCCGCCAAGGCGGCGCAGACGGCGGCCCCACCACCATAGCGTTGGACGATGGCACGCCGATGAACGGCAAGGGTAAGCAGTTTGTCCCCCACGGGCGGATCGTGGAAATGGCGTTTCCAGGGGGCGCAGGATACGGGCTGGCAGCCGACCGCGACGCAGCCCAAGTGCGCAAAGACCTTGCGGGCGGTTACATCACCCGCGATGCTGCGATCCGTGACTTTGCCATGACAGCAGCTGACGCCGACGACGTGATCGCGCGGGCAAAACGGGGGGAGGTATTTTGATGAAGACACCCAAACACACCAGTTATGACGTTGTGATCGTGGGCGGGGCCATCCACGGGTCGGCGACGGCATGGTTTTTGACCGCCAATCCCGACTTCAACGGCACAATTCTAGTGGTGGAAAAGGACCCCACCTACGAATTTTCCAGCACCGCCCATACAAATTCGTGCATGCGCCAACAGTTTTCGGCGCCGCTGAACGTCAAAATCAGCCAATTCGCGGCGGATTTCGTGAAGAACCTGCGCAGCTATATGCAAGATGATCGGGTGCCCGAATTGGACATCCAGAACTATGGTTACATGTACTTGGCCGACACCGAAGACTTCGCAAACACATTGCGCGAAAACCAAAAGGTGCAACTGGCCGAAGGGGCAGAAACCCAGTTGCTGACACCGGAACAAATCAAGGCGGCCTATCCGTTTTACAACGTGGACGACATTGCCTTGGGGTCCATCAACCTGAAAGACGAAGGGTATTGGGACGGCGGCACAGTGTTCGATTGGTTCCGCCGGTCCGCGCAAGATCGCGGTGTTGAATACGTCGCCAACGAAGTGGTGGACATCACCGTGACCAGCAATCAGGTGGACAGCGTTACCATGGCATCTGGGGATGTGATTGCGTGCGGGATAGTTGTCAACGCATCCGGGCCCCGGGCCGCACGGACGGCGCAAATGGCTGGCCTTGATGTGCCAGTGGAACCACGCAAACGCTTCACTTGGATTTTCAGTGCAGAACAACCGCTGGACATGGAACTGCCCCTGACCATCGATCCTTCAGGCGTGCACTTTCGGCAAGACGGCCCCAAAACGTACCTGGCAGGCTGCCCGGCAGACCCCGACCCTGCGGTCGACTTTGACGATTTTCACATGGATCACGGACGGTGGGAAAACCACGTTTGGCCCATCATCGCAGGCCGCATTCCACAATTCGAAGCGATCAAGGTCGTCACCGAATGGGCGGGCCACTATGCCTTCAACACATTTGACCAAAACGCCATCCTGGGACCCCACACGGACGTGGAAAATTTCATTTTCCAAAACGGGTTTTCTGGGCACGGACTGCAGCAATGCCCGGCCATGGGACGCGGCACAGCGGAATGGATCACCTATGGCGAATACCGCAGTCTGGACTTGCGGCCTTTCAACTTTGAACGCATCCCAAACAACCGACCTATGATCGAAAAGGCAGTGATTTGATGAAACTGAAGAAACTTGTGCTGACCGGTGCTGCTGGTCGTTTGGGCGGATATCTGCGCGAAACGCTTGCTGGCATGTGCGAAGAATTGGTGTCCACCGACATCGCCAAGGGGATCGAAAACTTGGCCCCCAACGAAACCTATGTTGCCGCCGACTTGGGTGTGTTGGACCAAGTGACGCCCCTGTTGGAAGGCGCGGACATGGTGGTGCATTTCGGGGCCATCGGCGACGAAGCGCCTTGGACTGCCATCCTGCACGCCAACTTGATCGGGTCGTTTAACATTTGGGAAGCGGCCCGCATTCAAGGCGTGCGTCGTGTGGTCTATGCTTCATCCATTCATGCGGTTGGGCTTCACCGGATCAGCGACAACATCGGCGTCGATGCCCCCCACAACCCCGACAGTTATTATGGTTTGGCCAAGTGTTTCGCGGAAGACTGTGCCAAGCTTTATTGGAACAAAGAAGGCATCGAAGCGGTATGTATGCGCATCTATTCCTGTGCCGCCCCCAATGGGCCGCGGTCCTTGCAGGCTTGGTTGTCCGTGGATGATTTGATCCGCTTGGTGGTGGCGTCCATCACCACCCCAGTGGTGGATGTGACGGTGGTGTATGGCATTTCCAACAACACCCGTGCCGCGCTGAACAATGACGGGGCCGCACATTTGGGATACCGCCCCCAGGACAATGCAGAAGACTATGCTGCGGAAATCTTTGCCAATGCTGACGCGCCGGACAGGACCGATCCTGCCCAAGTCAAATACGGCGGCGTATTTGCAAAGACAGAATTGGGCCAATCCGGCTTGGCTTTCATGAACGCCGTCGATGAAAAGGCAAAGTCTTGAGCGCGCTGTTTTCGCCCTTAACCATCAAAAGCGTGACGCTGAAAAACCGCGTGGGCGTGTCGCCCATGTGCCAGTATTCCGCAGTGGACGGGGTGATGAATGATTGGCACAGCACCCATTTGGGGGCCCGGGCCATGGGCGGGGCTGGACTTATCTTTTGCGAAGCCACCGCCGTTTCGCCCGAAGGACGGATCAGCCCAGGCTGCACGGGATTGTGGAATGACACCCAGGTTGCTGCCGCCGCGGCCATCAACGCGTTCATCAAATCCATGGGCGCTGTGCCCGCCGTTCAAATTGGCCATTCAGGGCGCAAAGGCAGTGCCGCGGCCCCATGGGACGGCGGCGCGTCTTTGGCCGACGACGCAGGCGGTTGGCCCACCCAAGGCCCCACGGATCAGGTCTTTGATCCTGACGGTACCCGGCTTTGGAAGCAGCCCCAGGCCATGTCTGAAGACGACATTCACGCGGTCACCGCGCAGTTTGTGGCAGCGGCCAAACGTGCCTTGGACGCAGGTTATGACCTGTTGGAGGTCCACGCGGCCCATGGGTATCTGTTGCATTCCTTTCTGACCCCGCTGGTGAACCGGCGCAACGATGCGTACGGCGGCGATTTGCGCGGGCGGGCGCGGTTCTTGTTGGAAACGGTCGAAGCCGTGCGGGCTGTGTGGCCGGACCACCTGCCGTTGGCCACCCGCCTGTCTGCCCATGATTGGATCGAAGGCGGGCACGGCATCGAAGAAAACATCCAGATTGCCCACTGGCTGAAAGACCGCGGCGTCGATGTGATCGACTGTTCGGGGGGTGGTGCCACGCCTGCCGCCCGCGCAAGCATCGGGGAACGCACGGCAGACCAAGTGGGCCTGGCGGGCCAAATGCGGGAAGCGACAGGCCTGGTGACCTGCGCCGTCGGATACATCACCCAAGCCGACCAAGCCAACGCGCTGATCGAAAACGGAACCGCCGATATCGCCCTGCTGGGCCGCGCGATGTTGGACGACCCGTTTTGGGCGGTCCACGCAGCCCAGGCCCTGGGCGTCGACCCTAAACCCCATATGCCCCACCAAAACCACGTGGTGGCCTGACAGAAGGACTGAAAAACCATGACCAAAGTTGCCATGATTGTGGGCGGTGGCAGTGGCATCGGGGCCGACGCGGCCCGGGCCCTGAAAGACGACGGGTTTGACGTTGCGGTGATGTCGTCTTCCGGCAAGGGCGAGGCATTGGCCAAGTCTTTGGGCGGGGTCGGGGTCACGGGGTCTGTTTTGAAACCGGCTGACCTGAAGACTTTTGTGGATGCCACAATGGACCGGTTTGGCCGCATTGACGCTGTTGTAAACAACACAGGTCACGGCCCCAAAGGCGACATCTTGGATATCAGCGACGAAGACTGGCACTTGGGGATGGACTACTATCTTTTGAACGTCATCCGCATGGCCCGCTTGGTGACCCCAATCATGGCCAAACAAGGCGCGGGTTCCATCGTGAACATTTCGACCTTCGCGGCGTTCGAACCCGATCCGGATTTCCCCACCTCGGCCATTTTCCGCGCCGGTCTGGCGGGGTTTGCAAAACTCTACGCTGACAAACACGCAAGCCAACGCGTGCGGATGAACAATATCCTGCCCGGTTTCATAAATTCGCTGCCCGAAAAACAGGACCGTTTGGATCGCATCCCCATGGACCGCTATGCAGATGTCCGCGAATTGTCGGAGGCGATTGTGTTTTTGGCCTCTGACCGGTCCAGCTATATCACCGGGCAAAATCTGCGGGTGGATGGCGGCCTGACCCACAGTGTATAAGGCTTTCCGGCCCGTGCATTTGCGGGCCAATTGTCCAGGCGTTCCCATCAGGGGATGACGGATGCCGCCAGCGAAGGTATTTACCCTTGTGAATGACGGGGTAAGGACAATCCATGAACGGCAAAGCCTGTTGCGCGCCCGAACGGACGGGCGGCACCCAATTGCCGGGGGCTGCGGAAAACTGTGAACCCGGCGAAGGGCCCTATCTTGGGCCTGTGGTCGACATTCCAGGCGGCAAGGCATTGGTGGGCACCCAACAGCCCGTGATCAAAGTTGACGGGGAAGGCCCCCAACGCAGCGTGCGGCTGAAGCCGTTTCGCATGGGGGCCACGTCTGTGACGCGGGCGGCCTTCGCTGCCTTCGTTGAAGCCACAGGATATGTCACAGAAGCAGAAACCTTCGGCTGGTCCTTCGTGTTTCACGCCCATGTTCCGCAATCAGTTGGCAAGACCCACGGCATTGACGGCGCGCAATGGTGGCGCAGGGTGGATGGCGCAAACTGGCGCGATGCCCACGGCCCAGGCGGGGACCAAGCCCCGGAAGATCACCCCGTGGTGCAAGTATCTTGGCATGACGCAATGGCGTTCGCTGCATGGTGCGGCGGCCGATTGCCCACAGAAGCGGAATGGGAACATGCCGCGCGCGGCGGGCTGGGGAACGTCACGTACCCGTGGGGGGACAAAGCCCCCAATGATCGCGATCATTTTCCTTGCAACATTTGGCAAGGGCGCTTTCCAACCCAAAACACCGGCGCGGACGGACACGATGCAACCGCCCCCGCCCAGTCTTACGCCCCCAATGGATACGGTTTGTTCAATATGGCGGGCAATGTTTGGGATTGGACGGCGGACGATTTCCGGGTGCGGTCCCTGTCCAAAGCGGCCAAGGCCCACGCCGCCACCATGGCCCATCACAAAGTCATCAAAGGCGGCAGTTTCTTGTGCCACGAAAGTTACTGCACCCGGTACCGCATCGCCGCGCGCACCGGCAACACGCCCGACAGTGCCACCAGCCACATGGGCTTTCGCGTGGTGTTCGACCCCTAGCGCCCGTGGGTCCGATCATAGGGGCTGGGTTGGCTTTCTTGGAAATCCGCCAGGTGGGGGGCCGCGGGGGCAAACACCTCCATCAACAGCGGGTGGCAGGCCGCCACATCTGACGAATGTTCATCACCGCAATCGCCACCGGGACACGCTGACAAGCCAGCGGTGATGTTCGTGCCTGCCTGCATTTCCAAGTAATCGCCCGGGCGCACCGGGCTTGCCTTCATGAAATACTGCTGGGTGTCGCGGGTAAATCCCGTCAACATGAACACATTTAACACATCGTGCACCTGCAATTCAGCCTGGTCCAGCGGCAGGCCAAAGTGGTCGGCCACCGCGCGCGACAGGTTGGAATGGCAACAGTGGTGATAGTCGCCCCCCGACAGCAAACGCCCGGTATAGGGATCGCACCGGGTGCCAATGACATCATGCACCGAACCGCCGTCCGGGTCATACCCGTACCAATCCAAACTGTCGTCTGTGATGGTGGCCAAGGACCGCAGATACGGCAGGTTCGAAAACAGCTGATCGCCCGTGCTGACATGGGTGCCGTATAATGCCCGGGTCTTGCCAGAAAAGAACCGTTCGGCGATGTTGTCGGTCTTCCACAGGTTCAAATCGCCCACTTGGGGCCCATCCACACTGCTGATGCGCAAAAAGTGGCCCACGGGCACGTCGATGCACCGGGCATTGCGCGGGGGGACCAAAACCTCTGCCACTTTTGTGGCGCTGGCGCGGGCAGTCCGGGCGGCGGATAAATCCACATGCGGCACCGTATCAATGGGGTAACAGACCCGCACCGGCACCGCGCGCCGGGCATCGGCATCAGACGGGGCAGGATGGCGCGGTTCAGACAGTTTCATAGTATGGGACCCTTGGGTTGCGTCGCGTGGACGTTAAGCGGCGTTGCCCGTGCGCACAATGTCGATTTCGCGGGGTTTGTGACGCAAAGAATCCGGTTGGATGGGGTCCATGGAAACCCTGCCCAACCCCCACCGCCCCGCAGGCTTGGATGTGCCGACCTTGGTCGATGTCCCTGCCCCGTCTGTTGCATCAGATGCCGTGCACGCCGTTTTTGCCCCGCTGTTTGGCGCAGACCCCACACCGATGGTGAATTTGCCCAGGTTGGCCGCAGACTGTGGGGTGGGCCAAGTCTTTGTAAAGGACGAACGCCCACGGGGGGGCTTGGGCAGTTTCAAAGCCCTGGGGGCGGCATATGTCATTGCGCGCATGGCCCAAGACCAAGACGTGTCAAGCGTGACCTTTGTGACCGCCAGTGCGGGCAACCACGGCATCAGCTTGGCTGCAGGTGCTGCAAAAGTGGGGGCCAAAGCGGTAATTTATTTGGCCGAAACAGTGCCAGAGCCATTTGCTGATCGGTTGCGGTCCATGGGCGCAGACGTGGCGCGCGCCGGGGCCATCTATGAAGACAGCCTGAAAGCGGCCGAACATGCCGCGCGCGACAACGGTTGGGTGCTTTTGTCCGATACCGCCTGGCCCGGATACACCGATTTGCCCTGGCGCGTGATGGAAGGGTATTCTTTGATCATGGCCGAAGCCCACGACCAAATGCCCCCACCCACCCACGTGTTTTTGCAAGCCGGTGTCGGCGGCCTGGCCGGGGCCTGCGCGGCCAAAGTGCGCGATGTTTGGGGACAGGCCCCCCGCATCATCGTGGTGGAACCTGCCGCAGCCCCTGCCCTGCATGTCGCCATTGCAGCCGGTGACTTCAAAGCCAGCACCGGACCGGTCAGCGCCATGGGCCGGCTTGATTGCAAAGAAGCGTCGCTGATTGCTTTAAAGGGCTTGGCCCGCGACGCGGATGATTTCATGCTGATCACCGAAGACGAAGGCCACGCTGGCGCAGCTGCTGCGGCCGCCCACGGCATGCCATCCACCCCATCGGGCGCTGCTGGCTTGGCCGGGCTTCTTGCAGCACAGGGCGCGGACTTGGGATTGACCGAAAGTTCGACCGTTTTGGTGGTCCTGTCGGAGGGCCCAGAATGACTGTCTTTGCAAAAGAAGAATACGCCGCACGGATCAAGCGCGCCCAAACCATGATGTCCCAGGCCGGGTTGGACGCCTTGCTTTTGACCACGGAACCAGAGGTGCGGTATTTCACAGGATACCTGACGCGGTTTTGGGAAAGCCCGTGTCGGCCCTGGTTTTTGGTGGTCCCGGCTTTGGGCGACCCCATCGCCGTGATCCCGTCCATCGGCGCGGAACTTATGGCCAGCCACGGCATCAAAGACATTCGCACCTGGCCCGCGCCGCAACCCGAAGACGAAGGGGTGTCCCTGTTGATCGACGCGCTGGCCCAGTTTCCAACGGTCGGGACCCCCATGGGCCAGCAATCCAGCCTGCGCATGCCCTTGGCCGACTGGGCAAAACTGAATGCCGCACACCCCATTCGCGATGACGCGGGGATTGTGCGCCGATTGCGTCTGGTGAAATCAGACGCTGAAATTGCCAAGATCCGCAAAGCCTGCGCCATTGCGGACGCGGCATTTGCCCAAGTGCCCAGCTTCGCCCAACCTGGCGCTTTGGTGTCCCAAGTGTATCGCGACTTTCAGTCAGCGTGCCTGCACGCGGGGGCGGACTGGGTGCCATATCTGGCGGGGGCTGCGGACCAACATGGCTACGGCGACGTGATATCCCCGGCATCAGACACGCCCTTGCAAAACGGCGACGTCCTGATGTTGGACACAGGCTTGGTCCACGACGGTTACTTTTGCGATTTCGACCGAAACTGGTCCATTGGGCCGCCCCAAACGCAGGTGGCCACGGGACACAACGCCCTGTTTGACGCCACCCAAGCCGCATTTGCCGCCACAAAACCGGGGGCCAAAGCCAGCGACCTGTGGCGCGCCATGGCAGATATCGTGGGGGCCACCGAAACAGGTCGGTTGGGGCACGGACTTGGCATGTCTTTGACAGAATGGCCCAGCCTGACAGCCCAGGACCATACAGAACTGGTCCCCGGCATGGTCTTAACCCTGGAACCCAGCATCGAAATCGCCCCAGGCAAACTTCTGGTTTGCGAAGAAAACGTGGTGGTGACAGCAACTGGCGCAGACTGGCTGTCCACCCCCGTGGCCCGCGACATCATGGTTATCGCCTGACATCTGCCAAACACTCCCTTCTTCACTTTGAGAAAAAAATACCTTCGCCGAAGGCACACACGTCATCCCCGGATGGGGGTGACACAACATCTTGCCCGGCCCGCCAGGGCCGGTCAATGGGGCCGGACCATCAGGATGGTGTGACCCCGCGCATGCGTTCAGACCGGCGGCGCAGCAACTCCACCACTGTCAACAATGCGATAGAGATGATCACCAAGATCGTCGCCACCGCCAGAATTGTCGGGCTGATCTGTTCGCGTATGCCGCTGAACATTTGCCGCGGGATGGTGCGTTGGCGCACGTCGGCCAGTTGCAGCACCACAACAACCTCGTCAAAGCTGGTGATAAAGGCGAACAGCGCCCCCGAAATCACCCCCGGTGTGATCAGTGGCATCTGCACCTTGAAGAACGTGCGCACAGGCCCCGCCCCCATGTTGGCGGCCGCCCGCGTCAGGGACTTGTCGAACCCAGACAACGTGGCCGTCACCGTGATGATCACAAAAGGCGTGCCAAGGGCAGCGTGGGCCAGGATGATGGCCAAATCGCCGCGAATGTCGCCTTGCTTGGCCCAGCCAATTTGACTGAAGAAAAAGAACAGGCCCGACCCCGTGATCACCAATGGCACCACCATGGGCGAAATCAAAAGCGCCATGATGGGCCGCCGCCAGGGCATGTCTGACGATGACAGACCGATGGCCGCCAATGTGCCCACAGCCGTGGCCAGCAACGTCGCCCAGAACCCGTAAAAGAAGCTGTTCTTGATGCCGCGCACCCATTGGGCGTTGGCCCACATGTCGGCCCACCAGCCCGTTGTCGCCTCGGGCGCGGCCATGCCGTTTTTCAGAATGTCCCAGTACCACCGCAGGGAATAGGCTTCCGGGTCCAGCGCCAACATCCCAGCCGTAAAGCTGAAGTACGGTTGTTGGTTAAAGCTTAGCGGGATCAGAATGATGATTGGCGTGATCAGGAACAAAAAGATCAGCCCGCAAATGCAGCGAAACCCGTAAAACCACAGCACCTGGCGGCTGGTGGCATAGGGCGGCGTATTTAGTCTGTATCGCCCCGAATGCAGCCAACAGACCATGCGCCCGGCAATATATCCCACGATGCCCATCAACAGCCCGTAAGGTACCGAAATCAAAGCTGCCCCTACGGTGAAGAATGCCGCCGCGCCGATTAACCCGGCGGGCAAAGGCCGGTCCCCCATGCGGGTGATGCCAAAAGCAAAGACGGCAAACAGCACAGCCCCGATCAGGGCAAAGGGGATCATGGTGGCGGTGTTGCCCTGGGCTGTGGCCAGCCCGAACAAAGCGCCAAAGCCTGCAAGCCAGCCGCATGTAAAATGAACCGGCGGTTGGGGCGGGATGTATCTGTACTGTCCAGGTTCAGCCATCGTCTTCTACCCCAGCTTCATATTGTCGATGCCCACGAACCGGTCGTAAAGCCAGAACAGGAACAGCACGAACACCAGCAGCACCAACCCCATGGCCGCCGCCAAATTCCAGTTGAGCGAGCTGCGCATATGGAAGTCGATGATGTTCGAAATCATCTGGCCGTCTTGCCCCCCCACCAACGCAGGCGTGATGTAATACCCGATGGCCAGGATGAAGCACAGCAAGGCCCCTGCCCCAATGCCCGGAACAGACTGTGGGAAATAGACCCGCCAGAACGCCGTCCAATCCGTGGCGCCCATGGATTTGGCCGCGCGGACGTAAGATGGCGGGATGGTCTTCATCACCGAATAAAGCGGCAAGATCATGAACGGCAGCAAGATATGCGTCATCGCGATCAACGTGCCGGTCTTGTTGTAAATCAGGCTGAAACTGTCTTCGTCGCCCGCGATGCCAAAGACAACGAACAAGTCATTCATCACGCCTTGGGCTTGCAACATGGCGATCCAAGCGGTGGTGCGCACCAGAAGCGATGTCCAAAACGGCAGCAGCACCAAGATCAGCAGCAGGTTCGATGTCCGGGCGGGCAGCGTGGACAGCAAAAATGCCACCGGATATCCCAGGATCAGACAGGCAATGGTGACGATCAGCGAAATCTCGATCGTGCGCCAAAACAGTTTTATGTGGATCCGGCGGCCTTCATCTTGCTGGACGATGGACCCATCTGCCGTCACCTTTCGGTCCAAAGCAGCGGCCACATATCCACCGGTGAATGTCTTCGATGCCACTTTAATGGCCTGCCAAACTTCGATGTCTGCCCAGTCTTTGTCCCGGTCCAGCAGGGCGTCCATAAAGGGCGCTTCCATTTTTGCGGCGCGCCGCGCCGTTTTGGTGAACAGGCTGCGGGTGCCGGACAATTCGCGGTTCACACGCGTCGCCACTTGGCCGATGGTTTTGTTTTCGCGCGCCGCAGCCAAATCCGCCACCATGGCGGCGGCCATGGCTTCCGTCGGCGGCGAAGTCCCATCCCAATCCGCGAACACGGCGGTCGATTGCGGCATCAAGCTGGAATACCGATCGTCATAGACCGCTTGGGTCAAAAACTGGACGATGGGCACCACGAAGACCACGATGATAAACGCCAAAAGCGGGAACGCCAGGCCAAAGGCCCGGGCGCGGCTGCGAAACAGCGATTGCGCCAGTTTCCGCTTTAGGGGTGTACCGTCTGCTGCAAGAAGTTGGTCTGCCATGGGGGTTCCGGTGGTTTGAAGGATAAGGTGCGCCAAGGGCGCACCCTACGATGTTTTCTTTGGCGAAGGGTGCGCCCAAGGCGCACCCAAATGCCGGGTCTTAGCTGGCCAACCAAGCGTTGAAACGCTCGTTCAATTCATCCTGGTTGTCGGCCCAGAATTCAAAGTTGTTGACCAAAGCGTTGGACAGGTTGTCGGCAGCTGTTGGCATGTGTGGGCCCATTTCCACGGAACCGTCGTGGAATTTACCCACCAGCGGACCGGATGATTTACGGGCGGGCCCGTAAGAAATCCAGGACGCTTGGTCTGCCAGACGTTGCGTGTCGGTCGAGAAACTGATGAAGTCCATCGCAGCTTCTTTGTTCTTCGCACCTTTTGGGATCACCCACAGGTCGAAGTCCAGGATTTGACCGTCCCAGTTCACCGCAAACGGCTGACCTTCGGACGCAACAGCGTTGAAGATACGACCGTTGTACGCTGTGGTCATCACAACTTCACCGTCCGCCAGCAGCTGCGGGGGTTGGGCGCCAGCTTCCCACCAAACAACATCGTTCTTGATGGTGTCCAGCTTCGCAAATGCGCGGTCTACACCTTCGTCCGTGCCCAGAACGTCATAGACGTCTGCCGCAGGAACACCGTCCGCCATCAATGCCATTTCCAGCAAAGCTTTGGGGTTCTTACGCAGGCCGCGTTTGCCAGGGAATTTGGCAGTGTCGAACAGATCAGCAATGCCAGTCACACCTTGGGTTTTTTCTGTGTTGTAGGCAAAAACCGTGGACCATACGATGTTGGCCACAGCGCAGTCAGGCAAAGCGCCGGCGATGAAATCGTCCGCAGCCGGTGTCCCATCAGGGGCCGCTGGCAGCATGGAATGGTCAATCTCTTCCAACAGGCCTTCGTCACAGCCACGTACCGCGTCCGAAAATTCCACGTCCACCACGTCCCAGGTGACGTTGCCCGCTTCAACTTGGGCTTTCACCTCGGCCAGACCACCGTTGTAGTCTTCGGACACAATTTGGTTGCCAGTCTTGGCGACCCAAGGCTTGTGGTATGCTTCAACTTGGCTTTTTGTGTATGCCCCGCCCCAGCTGACAACAGTGATGCTGTCTGCCGCAAATGCGGAACCGGCCACCAGGGCCAATGTGCTGGCTGTTGCCAGTGTTGTGAGTTTCTTCATTGTAGGTCTCCCATGTTAAACTCGTATCCCTCAAAAATTGGGTCTTGCGCCCAATGGTGTCAGGCATCCAGCGCCCGACAATCGCTTGGCAACCAGCCGATTTCGACGGTCTCCCCTGGTTTCAAGCGAATCTGATCAGGGGCGTTGCGTGTTTTCATGATGAAATCATCATTGCCCGCCACCCGAAGGCGCGTGCGGTACACATCGCCCATGTAAATGAATTCAAGCACTTCTGCCTTCAGCGTGTGTGCCCCCTTTTTCAGGCGCTTCGGGTCCGCTTCCACCCGTTCAGGGCGGATGGACACCAAGGTGCGGTCACCGACGTTGGACACGTTCACTGGCGTCGCATCAATGATGTCGCCGCTGTCCAATGTCACCTGACACGTCTGTCCTTCAATGGACGACACGACCCCAGCAAGGGTATTATTTTCCCCGATGAACTGGGCCACGAAACTGTTGTCGGGGCTTTCATACAACACGTCGGGTGGCGCGATCTGTTGGATCACCCCGTCGTTGAACACAGCCACGCGGTCCGACATGGTCAAGGCTTCGGTCTGGTCGTGGGTCACATACACAACAGTGATGCCCAGCTTGTGGGCCAAATCGGTGATTTCAAACTGCATCTTTTCGCGCAGTTGCTTGTCCAACGCCCCCAGTGGTTCGTCCATCAGCACCAGTTCCGGCTCAAACACCAGGGCGCGGGCCAGGGCGATACGTTGCTGCTGCCCACCGGACAATTGCGCCGGACGGCGGTTGATGAAATCGCCCATTTCCACCATATCCAGGGCGCGCTTCACCTTGGCTTGGCGCGTGGCCTTGTCCATCTTGCGCACTTCCAGCGGAAACGACAGGTTTTCCCCCACCGTCATGTGTGGAAACAAGGCATAGTTTTGAAACACCATACCGATGCCGCGCTTGTGGGGCGGGATGTTGTTGATGGGCTGGCCGTCCAACAGGATTTCCCCGTGGGTGGCGGTTTCGAACCCCGCTAACATCATCAGGCATGTGGTTTTGCCAGACCCCGACGGGCCCAGCATGGTCAAAAATTCGCCCTTGGGCAGTGAAAGGTTCAAGTCTTTGACGACAAGAACTTCCCCGTCATAGCTTTTCTGTACCCGTCTGAATTCGACGAATGCGTCAGTCGTATCGGTCAATACCGTTCCCCGTTCCCCCTTGCACAGCCCGCAAGCCGCGCGTTCTGGGTCAGGTTGATAGAAGGTGCTGCGCAATGCAACTTTTTTCGTGATTTTTCAATCGGGTGAAGCCAGCTTTACACGCCGCGCATTTTTTCAGCGCAAACACACGTTTTTACGCGCGGAAGTGCCATTTGATTGCACTGTTATACTGTAACAGTTATCGCAGCGACCATGCGTTTTGTGATTCTTTTAATGCTACTTTGCGCGGGGGCCCCTGCTGCGGCGCAAGGCCTGCGGATCGTGGCGGATGTGGGTCCTGTGGCGCGTTTGGGCGAAGCGCTGGTGGGACCCATCGCAACAGTGACCCCTTTGGTGGGCCCTGGGGCGAACCCGCATCACCTGACGCTGCGCCCATCACAAGTGCGCGCAATCCAAGACGCGGATGTAATCATTGGGGCCAATCCAGTTATGTCGCCTTGGCTGGCCAGTATCCTGCGTTCTGCGGCCCCCAACACGCCTGTGGTGTGGATCGGTTTGGACCATCACCATGACGCCGGTATGGACGAAGACGCCGCCGCCCACCATTCACACCGCGGCATTGATCCCCACACTTGGATGAACTTGGACTTGGCCACCGCGTTTCTGACGAATTTAAAGGCGCAGCTTTTGGCCCTGCACCCCGACCTGCGCCAGCAGTTGGACGCTGGGCACGCAGATGCATTGACCCGCATGGATCAAGAACGGCGTGATTTCGCGACCTTCATGGCCAGCTTTGCGCAACGGCCGATCGTCGTGTCCCACAATTCATGGACGGCGGTGCACGATGCATTTGGCCTGAACATTGTGGGCCATCTGTCCGGTGGGGGGGATGCCCGCCCGGGCCCCGCCCACGTGGCCCGCCTGCGCGCCACAGTGCGCGACCATGACGTAACCTGTTTTGTCAAACACCCATTGGAACGCGACACGGTCTTTGCATCTTTGGCCCGGCCCGTGACCGCCGTGACCGTTTCTGTGGACGCGGAAAGCACCCCGCCAGAAGGCAATCTGACCATCCTGCCAGCCCTTGCGGATGCCCTGGCGCGCTGCTGAGGCATTCCTTTCGCCCCTTATGCCGCCCACAAAAGCCACAAATTTGCCTAAATTTTTTGTCACGTTAGACTGGTTTACGTCGCCCTAGTAGAGATTGCCCCATGCCCGATATGCATCCAGACCTTGAAGGCGTTTTGGACAGCGGGCGGCAGGTGGACACATCTGGGTCAACCGTCATCACGGTGTATTTCGCACAAAACGGGGAAACCTGGACCGACAACGCGGGCGAACAGCGCACCTCCAGCGGCTGGAACGCATACCAAATTCAACAGGCCATGGCAGCGCTTCAACATGTCTCTGACGTGGCGAATGTGCAGTTTTCCATGGCCCCTTCCCTTGGCGGGGCGGATTTCATCGTGGGCACGGCGGACCTGCCTGGCTTTATCGCAGGCGAATTCTTTTTGCCCGGTGCCGCGCAGCAGACAGGGATGTTCGACAATGGCACCGTGCATTGGTCTGCCACACCGGGTGGGGCTTTGGACGCGGGCGGAACGGGGTTTGAACTTCTGCTGCACGAATTCGGCCACGGTTTGGGGCTGATGCACCCGTTCGAAGGCGGCAGCCCTGGCCAAGACCTGCGATTTCCCGGGGTCACGCAGGTCTTCATTGGCGGGAACTTCGTGCGGTGGGGATACGGCGACGGGGATTTGAACCAGTCTGTCTTTTCGGTGATGTCTTACAATTCTGGTTGGTCCACCGGGCCCCATGGGCAAAGCCCTTCGTTTTTCTATGGCGGGATGGCCACCATGGGGGCTTTGGACATTGCGGCCCTGCAAAACATCTATGGCATCAACAACACCCATGCCATCGGCGACGATACCTATGCCCTGGCCACCACCAACGAGCCTGGAACATACTATGCCACCATTTGGGACACAGCGGGCGTCGACACCATCAGTTATTCCGGCACGTTGAACGCCACGATCAACCTGCTGCCCGCAAGTTTGCTGCCTGCCACGGGCGGCGGCGGATATGTGTCCCACGTGGCTGGGATTCACGGCGGTTACACCATTGCGGCGGGGGCCGTGATCGAAAACGCCAGCGGCGGGTCCGGCAGCGACTGGTTGCTGGGCAACGCGGCCTACAATGTGCTGATGGGCAATGCCGGCAATGATTCCATCGCCGACATCATCGGGGGCGCCACCCTGTTGGGGGGGCAAGGCAACGACCGGCTGACCGGGGGACTGGATTCCGTGACGCAAAACGGCGGCGGGGGCCAGGATTTTCTGATCGGCGGGATCGGCAATGACACCCTGGACGGCGGCAGCGGCGCAGACATTTTGCGTGGGGACCCCGCCACATCCTTTTTGGCCGGGGACGACAGGTTGGATGGCGGCACTGGGACAGATCGTTTGACCGGTGGCCGGGGGGCGGACACCTTCGTGTTTCGTCCCAATGACGGCACCGACACCATCGCCGAATTCGCAGCCGACGGGATCACCGCCACGGACCTGGATTTTCAGGCGGGCGTGGATTTGGTGGAACTTCAAGGATTTTCCAGCGTGACGGCCGCAAATGTTATGAATTTCGTCACCGTGACCGGCGCAAATTCCACCTTCGCGGCAGAAGGCACCACCATCACCTTCTTTGGCGTGACTGATCTGGGGGCTGACGATTTTGTCTTTGTATAAATTGCCTTTCATCCTGGCCTTGCTTGGCCTGGCGGCCTGTGGCGGCGGCAGTGGAACCACCACATCGCCGCAACCCCCAGGCGGGCCGGTGACCGGACCCAGTGGCCGGACCTATGAAGGATTGACCACGCAATCGGCCACCACCCTGCCCTTGGAAGGTGCCGCGATCCGCCAAACCGCCGGCACCCGCGACACAGCGGCTGTTCAGGGCAGCCTGACCCGTCCCACCGGACAAATCACAATCACGGATGGCACGGGGACTTTGACGGACCCCAACGGCATCGACCCCAGCGGGCAGGCCACCGACGGCACCGCAACGTTTCAACAAGACACCACCTTGGGCGGCTACGAATATCTGACGATCGGCACCCTGGATTACACCACCGGATCTGGCACCACGACGGCCATCGTTGTGATCGGTGCCGTCACAGACCCCGCCGATATGCCGCCGGGCGGCACCGCCACCTATACCGGCACCACAACGATCCAAGAATTTTCTGCCAATTGCCAATGCCAGCACGTGGGCAATGCAACGGTGGTGGCCGATTTCAACACGGGCAATGTGACCGCCACGTTGGGTGGCTTCACCACCACGTCCACCAACCCCAATGTGCCGGTGATCCAAAATTTTGACACTGTCATCGTGGCCGACATGTCCATCAGCGGCGCGACATTGTCGGGCGGCACTGTGGTGACCGAACTGAACGGAACCCCCGTCACACTGTACGGACCGAACCCCACCGTTCAAGTCCAAGGCACCTTCTACGGCCTTGACCACGCAGGCCACCCGGACGAAGTGGGCGGCGTGTTCTTGGTGGACGGCACCGGTGCAGTGATGGGCGTTTTTGTGGCAGATTGACGGGGCAGCCCGCGATGGATCGCGGACCCTGCCCCCAACAGAACGTCGCTTAAAGCTGTTCCAGCACAGCGTCGCTGGCTTCAAAATTGGCGGTCACACGTTGGATATCGTCGTCGTCTTCCAGGGTGTCGATCAGCTTCATCAGCTTCTGCATCCCTTCCAAATCCAACTCTGTCGTCGTTTGCGGCCGCCAAACCAACTTCGTGGATTCAGATTCACCCAACGTCGCTTCCAACGCGGTGGACACCTCGTTCAAATCAGTGTCGGCGGTCAAAATCACATGGCCGTCTTCGCTGCTTTCACAGTCTTCTGCGCCTGCATCAATGGCCGCTTCCATGATGGCATCTTCGTCGCCCGCGCTGGCGGGATAAAGAATCTGACCTTTGCGATCGAACATGAACGCCACAGATCCCGTTTCACCCAGGTTGCCCCCGCATTTGGAAAAGGTCGACCGCACGGTGGATGCTGTGCGGTTGCGGTTGTCGGTCATCGCTTCGACGATGACGGCAACGCCGCCGGGGCCATATCCTTCGTACCGAATTTCGTCATAGGTTTCGGCGTCGCCCCCTTGGGACTTCTTGATGGCGCGTTCGATCACGTCTTTGGGCACTGACTGGCCGCGTGCTTCTTTCACGGCCAGACGCAACCGGGGGTTTTTATCGGGGTCTGGGTCCCCCATCTTGGCGGCCACCGTGATTTCCTTGGCGAGCTTTGAAAACAGCTTGGACCGCGCCGCATCTTGGCGGCCCTTGCGGTGCTGAATATTGGCCCATTTACTGTGTCCCGCCATGGGTGCCTCCTTCGATATTGCCCCGCGTTTTAAGGCCCATGGCGGGGCAAGATCAACCCTTGGCTTTGGAACACAAAAGATGGGCCGCCAGCAGACGATCCACGTGCCAGTGCCGGTCGCCAAAGGTCCCCTGGATCATGGCAGGTACTGCGCCCATGGTGGGGGTGTGGCAGTGCTGAAACAGCGCTTGCACCAGGGCCAAATCTGCACGGTGCTTGAATTGGACCGGGCCGTCTTGCAGGCGCGAAAACATCAGCGAACGGGGCACAGCCCCAGCTGCCTGGGCGGCCACGTCTGGGGGCGACCACAGATGATGGGCAAGGGCGCGCAAATATGCCAAGTCCGGCCGAATGACACCGTTGTCTTGCTGCACATCAAAGACCGCGTCCAAGTCCGGCAACACGCTGCGGTCGCCCGCCAAAACCCGCAGCACCAACCCTTCGATCAAGGCACCGAAGACCTTGGTTTGCGCCAGCGTCCGGGTCACATCCACGGACGTCTGCCCCATGATCCGTACCAGGACATGCGAGCGCAACGTGTTGGGATGGGTACGGGCCAATTCGGTGAATGCCGCCCGTGCCAGGGTGGGACAGCCGCTGAACCAATACACCTCGCCCAAGGCCATCAAAACGTTGGCGCTGGACAGACCCTGTGCTGCGGCCACAAACGCCCGGCCGTCCCCGGCCCGCATGGCTTTGGAAATCGCAGCCCGGTCGCCCGGCACGCCCGCCACCGCTTTCACATTGCGCTGAAACCGTGTCTTTCGGATCCGAAAAAGCTGCCCTTGCAGGAACCGAAACCCCTCCATCAGGGCGATTTGATCCTTGTTGGCCAGGTCGCCTGGGTCATGGGATTGTACAAAGGCCAGAAAATCGCGATGTGTCCGCGCGTTTTCCAATCCCACACACGTTGCAGCCGCTGCCCCGACACCGTAGAGTGTTAGGGTGCTGACCGCTAAGGCCTTGAAAAAACGCTTCATTCTGATGGACATAGAGCACCAATCCCTTCCGCTTATAAGAGCATAGACCGTTATGACCCCTGATCAAATCCTGCTGTTTTCCCTGTTTGGCCTTGTCTTTGCCCTGCTGATCTGGGGCCGCTTCCGGTATGATTTGGTGGCGTTTTCCGCGTTGATGGTGGCCGTTGTTTTGGGCCTGGTGGAAGCGAAAGACGCCTTCGCGGGCTTTGGGCACCCGGCCACTTTGGTGGTGGCCTTGGTGTTGGTGGTCAGTGCAGGCTTGGTGCGATCCGGCGCGGTTTATTTGATTACGCGCACATTGGTGGATGCCAGCCGCAGCTTAGGCGCCCACATTGCCCTGATGGGGGCCATTGGCGGGGTACTGTCTGCCTTCATGAACAACGTCGCGGCCCTGGCATTGCTGATGCCAGTGGACATTCAAACCGCGCGCAAAGCCGGGCGGGCGGTGGGGCTGTCGTTGATGCCCTTGTCTTTTGCAACAATCCTGGGGGGCATGGTGACGCTGATCGGCACCCCGCCAAACATCATCATCGCCGCCATCCGCGAAGATGCTTTGGGCGAACCGTTCCGCATGTTTGACTTTGCCCCCGTGGGCGGTGTGGCCGCCCTGGCGGGTTTGGCCTTTGTGGCCTTGATCGGCTGGCGTTTGATCCCCCAACGCGACGCCACCAGCGCCAGCAACCTGGATGATTTGGGGCAGTATTTGGCGGAACTGACCGTGCCGGACGGCAGCAAGTTGGTGGGTGAAAAGGTCGCCGATTTGTACGAAGATGCAGAAAAGAACGACGTGGCCATCTTGGGCCTGATCCGGGACGGCAAGAAGCTGTACGGCACCGCGAAAAACGCAGCGATTGAAGCGGGCGACGCCCTGCGCATCGAAGCCACGCCCGATGCCTTGGATGAATTTCGCACGGCGCTGAAACTGACCTTTGCGGACCAAGAACGCGAAGCGCAACTGAAAGCCGACGGTGACGGGCTGGCCATGGTGGAATGCGTGGTCACAGACACGTCCCGGCTGAACGGGCGCACGGCCCAGGCGGTGGGCCTGACCTGGCGGCAGCGCACAGTGCTGATGGGCGTATCCCGCGAAGGCAAGCGCATCACCAAACAGCTGCGCAAAACGGTTCTGCGTCCGGGTGACATCCTGCTTTTGCTGACACCCCAAGACGCCGCAGAAGACGTGGTGTCCTGGTTGGGATGCCTGCCCTTGGCTGATCGCGGGTTGCAGGTGACGGCGGACCACAAAGTGTGGCTGGCCATCGGCTTGTTTGTCGGGGCCGTGGTGGCCGCCAGCGTCGGGTTGATCTATTTGCCCATCGCCCTTGGGATTGTGGTGGTGGCCTATGTCCTGACGGGCATCATTCCGTTGCACCAGCTTTACGATCACATCGAATGGCCGGTGGTGGTGTTGCTGGGATCCATGATCCCCCTTGGGGCGGCCTTGGAAGCCAGCGGCGGCACCGAATTGATCGCGGGCGCGTTGGTGGAATTGACGGACGGCCTGGCCCCCTGGATGATTTTGACGGTGCTGATGGTGGTGACCATGACGCTGTCTGACGTGTTGAACAACACCGCCACCACCATCGTCGCCGCCCCCATCGGCATTCAGATGGCGCAGACTTTGGGGGTGAACCCCGACCCGTTCTTGATGGCCGTGGCCATTTCAGCATCCGCAGCGTTCTTGACCCCCATAGGGCACAAAAACAACACGTTGATTTTGGGGCCGGGCGGATATTCCTTTGGCGACTACTGGCGGATGGGCCTGCCGTTGGAAATTCTGGTGGTGGCCGTGTCCATCCCTGCCATCTTGGTGTTCTGGCCCCTGTGATCTGGGCGTTTTCTTGATCGGTGCGGGCCATGGGCCCGCGCAGTATGGTGCGCACCCGGTCCCCGGGTGCGATGCCTTCGGCAAGAGTATTTTTGAACAAAAGAAGTGACTATAGCGGCCAGATAAAGGGTATGACCGCAGACGCCAAAAGGCCAATGGACAGGTTCAGTGGAACCCCCACCCGCAAGTAATCAGCGAATTTATAGCCGCCCGGGCCAAAGACCAATGTGTTGGTTTGGTATCCAATCGGCGTTGCAAAACTGGCAGAGGCCGCCACCATAACCGCCACCACCAAAGGGCGCGGGTCGATGCCCAACGTGGTGGCGATGCCGATTGCAATGGGCGTGACCACCACCGCCACGGCATTGTTGGACACCAGCTCTGTCAGGACAGATGTCAGCAGATAAATCGCCCAGATGATCAAGAACGGCGGCAGTTGGGTCAGCAAGGGCGCCACCGCGTCTGCGATCAGGGCCACGGCCCCTGTGGCATCCAGCGCAGCCCCAATCCCCAACATCGAAAAGATCAGCACCAGCAAACGCCCGTCGACGGCGGCGAAGGCTTCTTCCCCGTCGATGCAGCGCGTGGCGAACACCAAGGCCACGGCCAAAATGGCCAACAGTAAAATCGGGGCCACGTTGAAGGCGGCAAGCCCCACGATGGCCAAAAGCGCCAGGATTGCGATCAAGCTGCGGTCGCGCCGGAAAGCCCGCCCGCTTGGGGCGTTGACTTCCACCATGTTCATGTCTTGGGCCAGGCGCGCGATATCTTCGCCCGCCCCTTCCAACAGCAACGTGTCGCCCACACGCACCACCACATCGTCCATCTGGCCGGTCAGGTTTTGATCCCGCCGATGCACCGCCAATGGATACACCCCGTACCGGCGGCGCAACCGCAAGCTGCCCATGGTGCGCCCGATCATTTTACACCCTGGGCTGATCAGGCTTTCGACAGTGGTGGTTTCCACCGCCGACACCTGGTCCACACGTTTGAGCGATTTGGTCTGCTGCAGGCTGAGAAGTTCGGTCATTTCTGTGCGCAGCACCACCCGGTCGCCCACTTGCAGGGTCACGCCTTTCAGCCGCCGCCGCAAAGACTGGTCACCACGGATCACATCCACCAGGCGCACGCCGGGGCGCTTGAACAATTGCACGCCCGTGACTTCGCGGCCCACAAGGTTGGATTCCGGCGGGATCACCGCTTCTGAAAAGAACTTCTTTTTGGACTTGTCGCCCAACATGGATGCCAGGCTGGAACGATCCGGCAGAAGGCGGGGGGCCACGAACCGCAGATAGACCATGCCCCAGGCCACCAAAATCAGACCCAGGGGCGTGACTTCAAAGATGGTGAATGGCCTCAGCCCTTGGGCGCGCGCCACACCGTCCACCAGCAGGTTGGTGGAGGTGCCGATCAGCGTCAGCGTGCCGCCCAGGATCGCGGCATAGCTGAGGGGGATCAGCAGTTTCGACGGCTTGGTGCCAAGGGTCTTGGCCAGTTGCACAAAGACCGGGATCATCACCACCACAACGGGCGTGTTGGACACAAAGGCAGAGGCCACCACCACAAACGCCATCAACATGACAATAGCCACCTTTGGGCGGGTCTTGGCTTGGGCGTCGGCCAGTTTGGTGAAGGCATCCAAGGCCCCGGTGCGCACCAAGGCCCCCATAACAATGAACATGGCCGCAATGGTCCACGGCGCGGGGTTCGACAGCACCGCCAAAGCCGCGTCATAGGGCAACAGCCCGGTCCCCAACAGCAAGGCGGCCCCGATCAGGGCAGTGACTTCGACCGGGAAGGCTTCGCGCAGGAACAGAACAAACATCAGCCCCACCACTGCCAAAGTGGCCAGTGCGGCTTGGGTGTCAGTCAGATATTGGATCACGTCCATCTTGGGCCTTTCGTGGGCGCACAAGGTATATTCCCGCGAACATCAGCCCCAAGGCAAGCCATATCGGGCCTGAATACCGCTCTCCTAAGAACACCATGGCCCAGATCAGGCCGAAGGTGGTCACAAGATAGCTGACTTGCACCGAAAATACCGATCCATAAAGGCGTATCAAATGGACATAGGTGGAATAGACCACTGCATGGATGACCGATGACCCCACCAGCGCCCATTCGGGTGCACCCCAGGGCTGGCGGGGATCAATAAACTGGCCAGTGCCAACCGCCAAAGGCAAAGACACGATGGCTGCCACAACGGATGCCCCCAGCAACAGTTGAAGCGGCCCTGCCCCGCCTGTGCCCCAACGGGCCACGAAATTGCCTTCGAACGCATACATCATCGGTGCAATCAAACCGATGGGAATAAAGGCCAACATGGCCGCGTCTGGCAGGGCATCGGGCAGTCCGACGATCATCAAAACGGCCCCCAAGCCCAGGGTCAAACCTGCAAAGCGGCGCAGACTGAAGCGGTCCACCCCCAGGCCAAGGGCGATGGGAAACGCCAGCATCGGGATAATGGACAGCAAAATCGACACGATGCCGGACGGCAGGACCGCCATCGCCTGAAAGCTGGCGGTGTTGGGGATCAACGTCCCGATAAAGGCAATGGCGACGTAAAACCAAACCGCGCGCCCCAACGGCATGGGGCGACGGCGGATCAACTGCACCACCCCCAGGACCAAAATGCCGATGATCGCTTGCCAAAAGATCAGACCAAAATGCCCGTAGCCCGTGCTGACCGCAACTTTGGTGAGGGGCAACGTGGCCCCCCAACCGGCGCCAAGGGTGATCAGCCACAGGTATGGGATGATCGCGGGCATTTAATGTGCTGTGCTGACAAAGCGGGGCAACTGCCATGCGCCGCCCAGAAACCCACGGCACGACCCCGTGGTCCAATCCGCCTGCAGCGCCATGGTCTTTCCGGTCCAGACATAGCTGCGTCCCCCAAAACAATCCCCAAGGCCGCGGCCTTTGTGGATTTCGTCGATGACGCCGTTCTTTACAAATGTGGCAGAGGTGGTGATGAGCTGCGGTGCGTCTGGGCTGTTTGTGTTCACCAAAAACACGGCTGTGCCAGCGTTGTACGCGGCCAACCAACAGGGAACGATCAAAAGGAAATGGGCGTCGTCCAAAGGTTCGGACCAGACTTCTTTTGCCGCAGCTGCTGCATCAACCGGCACCAGGTTGCACCCTTCATCTGTTCGGATCATTGGCAGTGCAGCGTCAACAGATCGGCCCAAAACAACGCCGTGATTGGCAGGCAAATCTGACTTGATTTCGCCAAGTGCCACAACCGGGGCCGGCAAAGAAGCGCGGACCTGGGGGTCGTTGGCATTGCCTGGGCGCACCAAAGCGGACTTGGATCCGACCCGTCCTTGAACATCATCCATGAACAACAGCGCAGCTGTGCTGCCCGCATCAGACAGACGGCGCACCACGCCGTCGCGTTCCAGGGAAATTTGGCTGTTCCTCGACAGGGCAGCGATCAATTTCGCCACCGCCGTTTGGGGCAAAGGGGCTTTGTTCAAGTCCAATGCCACCTGCGCCACCACCGACCCGTCAATGACAAAATCATAGGGCGCGTCGATGTTTTGGATTTCTTCGGGCAACAGGCTGTGCACCTGAATTTCCGCCGCAACTGAAGCCTCCGGTCCGGCATGGCGGGTCAATTTCAAGGCCAAAGACAATTCTGTGAAATCCACGCTTTGGTCGCTGTATCCAACCGCCCGGCACGTCAGGGTATTGTCGCACACCACATCCCAGTCTTTGAGATAAAATTGGCTGGTCTCTTGCGCGTTGACAGTGCCAGCCAAGCACAACAGCGCCGTCAAAAGGGCCCTCATGGATGGGTGCCTTGAAGCGCCCCACCGTCGCGGAACATCTGCACGGATTTTGCAGCCCCTGTCATATCGTCGGTTTCCACCAATAATCCCGACAAGGTCGCTTCGCCTTTGGCAGGTTCAAAGCGCCCTTTGGGCATGCCGGTGACAAAGCGGCGCAGCGGTTCGGCTTTGTCCATCCCGATGACCGAATTGTAATCGCCGCACATGCCAGCGTCCGACTGAAACGCCGTTCCTTTGGGCAAGATCATCGCGTCGGCTGTGGGCACATGGGTGTGGCTGCCCACCACCACGCTGGCGCGTCCGTCGCAGAAGTGACCCATGGCCATTTTTTCAGACGTGGCTTCGCAATGAATGTCCACCAAACTGGCCGCCACTTGGCCACCCCGGGGATGACGCGTTAAGATTTGGTCGATGTGGTGAAACGGATCGTCGAACGGGCGTTTCATAAAGACCTGCCCCAGGACTTGGGCCACCAGCACTTTGCGCCCGCGTGTTGCCTCAAACACCGCGGCGCCCCGCCCCGGTGCGGATTTGGAAAAATTCACAGGACGAACAATGCGCGGTTCTTGTTCAATAAAGCTGAGCATGTCTTTTTGATCAAAGGCATGGTCCCCCAATGTGATCACATCAGCGCCAGCCGCCAAAATCACCTGTGCATGGGCCCCAGACAAGCCCATACCGCTGGTGGCATTTTCCCCATTCACCACGACAAAATCCAATTTCAAACGGTCACGCAGCGCGGGCAAGCGCTGTGCGATGGCATCGCGCCCGGACCGCCCCACAACATCGCCAAGATACAGAATTTTCATCCACCCCGTATGGGATGTTCACCGCTGTGATGCAATCCGCACCCCGGCTGTCAAAGATAGGTGGCTTGAATTTCGATGGGAAAATTGACCGACCGGGCGATAAAACACACTCCATGGATGCGCCCGTGCACAGCATCGGCCTGGACCACGTCCATGCCTGGACCCAAGGTGATTTGCGGCCGCAGGATCGCTTTGACAAACCGGCCCGCACCCGAAGGTTCAGATTCGCCGATGCCTTCTGGCGTATCTTCATAGGCTGTCACCCGCACACCCGCTTCAAACGCCAAGTGCAAATACCACAGCATATGGCACGCCGCGACCGCGTTGATCAGCAGGTCTTCTGGGTTGTGCAGCGACGGATCCCCACCCAACAGCGGATCGTTGGAACATTCGATCACCGGTTTGCCGTCGGTCGCCACACGCCACAATCGGTCATACCCGTGATAGGTCGCGTTGCCTTGTCCAGTGTTGCCCGTCCACTGGATGCGGCTGTGAAACGAATGGCGGTGCGTCATCGCGGAATGTCCAAGACGCGGGTTTCCGTCACCACCATGTCCAAGGGTTGATCGGTGGGTTCCAGCGGCAAGTCTTCGGCCTGTTGCGCATCGAAAGCAAAGCCGATGGCCAAGACCGGCCCCCGCGCCCGCAAACCTTCCAAGGTTCGGTCATAAAATCCACCGCCGTACCCCAGTCGGCCACCCGCCAGGTCGAACGCCACCAACGGCACGATGACAATTTCGGGCACCATCCACGTAATTTGCGCGGGGATTTTGGCCTTGAACGCCCCGTCCACCATGGCCGTATCGGGCGTCCACTGGGCAAAGTCCAAAGGCGTTGCTGCCGCCTGAATGACGGGCACACCCACGGGGCCGTGGGCCGCCGCTTCCGCCATGGCGGGCCTGGGGTCGATTTCGGTGTTGATGGGCATGAAGCCTGCCAACGGGACGCCGCGATGCCCTGCCAACACCTCTGACAGTTTTCCACAGGCGCCGGGCATTTGTTCGGTAAATGCAACTTTACGGCGAATGAATGCCGCCTGACGCGCCGCTGACTTTCGATTTTCCAAAGTCATAACAACATCACCGCGGCCAATCCCAGGAAGGCAAAGAAGCCGACGATGTCCGTGACCGTGGTGACAAACGCCCCCGACGCCAAGGCCGGGTCGATTTTCAACTTATCCAAGATCACCGGGATCACAGTGCCTGCAAGCCCCGCCACCACCATGTTGATGACCATGGCCAAGAACAGCACGATGCCCAGAACTGGGCTGCCAAACCAGATCACACCGACGATGGCGATAATGATGGCAAACGCCAGCCCGTTTACCAGTCCCACCAACACCTCTCGGCGGATCACGCGCCAGACGTTTGCGGTGGTCAAGTCCTTGGTGGCGATGGACCGGACCGCCACGGTCAACGACTGCGTGCCTGCATTGCCGCCCATGGACGCGACGATGGGCATCAGCACGGCCAAGGCCACGACGGTGGCGATCGTGTCTTCAAACAGGGCAATCACCATGGACGCCAAAATGGCCGTCACCAAGTTGACGGCCAACCAAGGAAAGCGTCGCTTGGTGGTTTCCACCACACGGTCGGTCAAAGACCCTTCGCCGACCCCCGCCAAGCGCAAGATGTCTTCTTCGTGTTCTTCGTCCAAAACGATCATGGCGTCATCGATGGTGATCACCCCCACCAAGCGTTCGTTGTGGTCCACGACCGGCGCACTGATCAGGTGATATTGGTTGAATTGATAGGCCACGTCCTCTTCCGGGGCTTCGGCCTGGAAAGTGCGAAACCCGTCTTCGGACAACCCGGCCAATTCCACGTCCCGCTTGGACCCCAGCAAGCGGCCAAGGCTGACATATCCGGTGGGTTTCAGGCGGGGGTCCACCAAGATCAGGTGGTAAAACTGTTCCGGCAGATCATCTTGGGTGCGCAAATGATCGATGGCTTGGCCCACGGTCCAGTGTTCCGGGGCCATCACCACTTCGCGCTGCATCAGACGCCCAGCAGAATCTTCGGGATAAGACAGCGATTGTTCCACCACCGCCCGGTCGGCATCATTCAACGCGTCCAGAACGGCTTCGGTGCGCGCGGCGTCCAAATCTTCCACAAGATCCACAACGTCGTCGGATTCCAGGTCCCGCACAGCTTCGGCCAGGGCCGCCGGTTCCATGGCGTCGATCACATCTTCGCGGATGCTTTCGTCCAATTCTGACAGCACTTCGCCGTCGATGGCCCCCTGCCACAGGGCCATCAGTTCGCCGCGCTGCACGTCAGAAATCTGTTCCAACAAATCCGCCACGTCGGCCGGGTGCAATGGGTCCAAAAGCCTGTGCAAAGCAGGCGCGTCCCGCGCCGTGACCGCGGCCAAAACATCAGCGGTTCGGGTGGGTTCCAGGTCGATCTGCGGGTCTTGGGGCGTGTCCAACATACAAGAGGATTTACGGCCCCCCCCCGACCGTGACAAGGTGAACCGCACGGCAAAACGGGGACATTCTGTGAAAACTCTGCTGAAGGGACAAACCTTGACCTGGCGGGCGGACCCGTTTTCCACCCCCTGGCAGGACGCGTACACCCACACCACCCAAGGCGGGGTGCTGTTGGAAAATGGCACGATCACAGAAGTGGGGGACGGCGCGGACTTGGCGGCGCGCCATCCCGATGCCGAAACGCTGGATTACGGGGCGCATTTAATCCTGCCCGGCTTTGTGGACACCCATGTCCATTACCCACAAACCGGGATCGTCAACAGTTGGGGCAAGACTTTGGTGGACTGGTTGAACACCTTCACCTTCCCCGAAGAAATGCGCCTGGCTGACCCAAGCTATGGCGCTGAAATTGCTGGGGTTTACTGCGATTTGGCCCTGTCCCACGGCATCACCACCATGTGCAGCTTTGCCACCAGTGCGCCCGCGTCTGTGACGGCGTTCATGCAGGCCGCCCAAGACCGAAGCTTGCGCGCCTTTGCGGGCAAAACATGCATGGACCGCAACGCCCCAGACGGGCTGTGCGACACGGCCACCCGCGCCTATGACGAAAGTTTGGCGCTGCTGAAACGCTGGCACGGGGTGGATCGTTTGTCTTACGTGATCACACCGCGCTTTGCGCCCACGTCAACGCCCGATCAGATGGACGCCCTTGGTGCGTTGTGGCGGGACCACCCGGACTGCCTGATGCAAACCCATTTGTCCGAACAGACGCAAGAACTGGCATGGATGGCCAAGCTGTTCCCAGATGCCCCCGATTACCTGTCTGTGTATGAAAAATTCGGGCTGTTGGGCGCGCGCGGGGTTTATGGCCATGCCATCCACCTGACCGATCGCGAAATCGGCGCTTTGTCCGATGCGGGGGCTGCGATTGCCCACTGCCCCACGTCCAACAGCTTTATCGGGTCGGGCCTGTGCGATGTGTCGGGTTTGGCAGGCCGCGGTGTTGGAATTGGGCTGGGCACAGACACAGGCGGCGGGTCCAGTTTTTCGATGCTGCGCACCATGGCCGCCTGTTACGAGATCGCGATGCTGCGCGATCAGACCGCCCTGCACCCGATGCAATTGCTTTGGCTGGCCACCGCAGGCGGCGCGCGCACGTTGCACGTGGGCGACAAGATCGGCACCCTGGCACCGGGGTATGAGGCTGACTTGGCTGTCCTGGATTTGGCATCCACCCCGGCCATCGCGCAGCGGGCTGCGCGGGCGGGCGATATCTGGGACGCCACCTTCCCCACAATCATGATGGGGGATGATCGGGCCATCGCTGATGTCTGGGTCGCGGGCCAAAGGGTGCAACCATGACCCAGGAAAACCATGCAGCCGTCGACGCAGATTTGGCCACCCTGGACCGCGCCAAACATGCCTGGGCCCAGACGCCCATCCCCGACCGCATCACCCTTTTGGAACAGATCAAGGACGCCCTGGCCCCCATCGCCCAGGATTGGGCCCGGGCCGCGGCACAGGCCAAGGGTTTGGACCCGGACGGCCCGTTGGCGGGGGAAGAATGGTTGTCTGGCCCCTATGCCGTGATGTCCACCTGCAACAATTTGATGGCCACCCTGCGCAGGGCCCAGAACGGGACCCTGACCCTGCCCCAACGCACTTTGGCCCATGGGCAACAGGCGGTGAAAGTGCTGCCCTACACCCTGTGGGACCGGCTGTTGCTGTCCGGTGTGACAGCAGACGTGTGGATGGACCCTGCCGTGACGGCCCAAGATGTGCCGCACCAGATTGCGGCCCCGTTGAAAGCCGAGCGCGCAACGCGACAGGGCAAAGTGGCTTTGGTGTTGGGGGCGGGCAATATCGCCGCCATCCCGCCTTTGGATGTGTTTCAAAAACTGTTCGCAGAAGATGAGGTGGTGATCCTTAAAATGAACCCGGTCAACGCCTATCTTGCCCCGTTTCTGGAAGCTGCATTGAAGCCGTTGATCGACGTCGATGCCCTGCGCATCGTCCGGGGTGGCGGCGATCTTGGGGCCTGGCTGTGCGACCACCCGCTGGTGGAAACACTGCATATCACCGGCGCAGGGGCGACCCACGATGCGATTGTTTGGGGAACCGGGCCGGAAGGTGCGGCCAACAAGGCGGCTGGCACCCCCAAAAATCCCCGGCCCATGACGTCGGAACTGGGGGCGGTGTGCCCCACCATCGTTGTGCCGGGGCCGTGGTCTGACGCGGACATCGCGTTTCAAGCCGAAAACATCGCAACGCAAAAGCTGCACAATTCCGGGTTCAACTGCATCGCCTGTCAGGTCTTGGTCGTGCCAGATGGCTGGGACAAAACCGACCCGCTTGTGACGGCCATCACCAAGACCATCGCCCAAAACCAGCGGCCCGCGTACTATCCCGGCGCGCAAGATCGCTGCACAGAATTTGAAATGGCGGCCGAAACCGCAACCCCCATCAATCGCGGCGATGCCCCCGATTGCATCCTTGCCCCAACCACGCCCCCGGCCCTGACACGGGCAGAGGTTTTCGCCCCCGCCCTGTCGTTGCACCGCATGGCCCACAGCGATGCAGAAGGATTTCTGAAGGCCGCCATCGCGTGGGCCAACGACACGCTGTACGGCACATTGGGGGGCAACATCATCATCCACCCCGCCACCATCCGCGCCATGGGGCGCGACCGGTTTGACGCCCTGTTGGCTGATTTCAAATACGGCTGCATTGCCGTGAACACATGGGCTGGGGTGGGTTTTTTGTTAACTGTAACACCCTGGGGCGCATTCCCCGGCCACAGGTTGGACGACGTGCAATCGGGCATCGGGCAAGTGCACAACACCTTTATGATTGCCCAAGCAGAACGCGCGGTGATCGAAGCGCCCTTCCGCCCCTTCCCGCGCGGCATTTTGTCGGGCGATTTCAGTCTGTTGCCGCGTCCGCCTTGGTTCATCACCAACAAACGGGCACATGCTTTGGGGCGGCTGTTGACCGCGTTTCAACACCGCCCCAGTTGGCTGAAAATTCCCAAGATTTTTTGGGAGGCGTTGCGCGGTTAAACCCGGTCCATCAGTGCGTGCAGATTTGCGGTTTGGCGGGCCGCCAAGCCGCGCTGATCCACCCGGACCAATTGGCCGTCGTTGACAATCAGCTGGCCATTCACGAACACATCGCGCGCCCGATCCGGCCCCGCCAAGGCCAGCGCGGCTGGGTCCCATGACCCCGCACTTTCTATGTCTGACACGTCCCAAAGGACAAGGTCGGCGCATTTTCCCACTTCGATGGATCCGCAATCATCGCCGCGCCCCAGCACCTGCGCCCCGCCCAAGGTGGCGATTTCCAGCGCTTCCATCGCGGACATGGCACCGGGGCCTTGGGACACCCGTTGCAGCAACATGGCTTGGCGCGTTTCGGCCATCAGGTTGCCGCGATCGTTGCTGGCCGATCCATCGACACCCAAGCCCACCGGCACGCCTGCGTCCCGCATGGCCCGCACGGGGGCGATGCCCGATGCCAAGCGGCAATTGGAACACGGACAGTGCGCCACACCCGTGCGGGTGTGGGCAAACAGGTCAATTTCCGCACCGTCCAACTTGACGCAGTGGGCGTGCCAAACGTCGTCGCCCACCCATCCTAGATCCTGGGCATATTCCCCCGGGCGGCATCCGAATTTTTCCAGGGAATAGGCCACGTCTTCGTCATTTTCCGCCAGATGCGTATGCATCATCACGCCTTTGTCGCGGGCCAAGACGGCGGCATCGCGCATCAATTCGCGGCTGACGGAAAACGGGCTGCACGGGGCCACGCCCACACGCAGCATCGCGCCGAAGCTGGCATCGTGCCACCCGTCGATCACGCGGATCATGTCTTCCAGGATCGCGGGTTCCGCCTCCACCAGGCTGTCGGGGGGCAAGCCGCCCGCGCTTTCACCGATGGACATGGCCCCGCGCGTGGCATGGAAGCGAATGCCGATGTCGGCAGCAGCGGCGAAGGTGTCTTCCAGCCGGGTGCCGCCTGGAAACAGATACAGATGATCGGACGTCAGCGTGCACCCCGACAGCGCCAATTCCGCCATAGCGACCGAGGTGGCAACTTCCACATCCTGGGCGTTCATCTGCGCCCAAATGGGGTACAGGGTCTGCAACCATCCAAACAGGGACGCATCCTGGGCCGCAGGCACCGCGCGGGTCAGGGTTTGATACATGTGATGGTGCGTGTTCACCAAGCCGGGCGTCACAACGCAGCCCGCTGCGTTCAAAATATCGGCCCCAGGTGCTTGCAGTCCGACACCCACGCCCACGATCAGATTGCCCCGGATCAACACATCCGCCCCGCGCAGAACCCGGCGGGTCTGATCCATCGTCACCAGGGCATCCGCATTTTGGATCAGCAAATCAGCCATGGGCAAAGGGGCGCAAAATGTCCAAGGCCGCGCGGTGCAGGTCTGGGGTGGCGGCCAAAATCAACTGCCCGCCGTGGTGCGCATCATCGCCCGCCCAATTGGTGGCAATGCCGCCCGCCGCCTTCACCAACGCGATGGGCGCACCCACGTCATAGGGCGCCAATCCCGCTTCGATCACCAGATCGACATGGCCCGCAGCCAACAGGGCGTGGGCATAACAATCCATCCCAAAGCGCACCAATTTGCAGCGCTGTGCCACGGCTTCAAAGCCGGTGCGTTCACCTTGGCTGCCAACTTCGGGAAACGTGCTGAACAAAATGGCGTCTTCAAGGGCCCGTGTGGGGCTGACCGCCAAGGGGATCTCTGCCCCGTGGCGCACCATGACTGCCCCGTCGGGTGTGCCGATGAACCGTTCGCCAATATAAGGTTGGTCCACCAAGCCGATCTGGGGGCCGTCATCGTCAGACACAGCGATAAGGGTGCCCCACGTCGGCGTGCCACTGATGTAACCGCGCGTGCCATCAATGGGGTCGATCACCCATTGCACACCGCTTGTGCCCGCTTTGCCCGCTTCTTCTTCCCCCAAAATCGCATCGTTGGGGCGGGCGTCTTCCACCACGGCGCGAATGGCCGCTTCGGCTGCGCGGTCTGCCACAGTGACGGGATCAAACCCGCTGGTGCGTTTGTTGTCCGCCGACAAATCCGCACCACGAAAATGCCGCAGCGTTTCAACCGCCGCGGCGTCGGCCGCTTGACACGCAAGCGCGGTCAGGTGGGCAATATCTGATGTGGAAAAAGCCATGGGCGGTTCCAATCCAAAGGCTGCACCACCCACCTAGTTGTCACAGGTCGCCTTCGTCAAGCAACCCGCCGTCTTTTCAGGCCGCGTCGCTGAGGACCCGCGCCAATTCAAACAAGCGTTTACGCTGGTTTTCCGGCATGGAATAGTACGACCGCACCAGTTCCAACGCCTCCTTGTCCGCCAGCAGGTCCTTGGAAGTTTCGTCTTGCGCGCCATTGGCCGCATTCAAACCTTCGAAGAAGAAACTGACCGGAACTTGCAACACTTCAGAGATATCCCAAAGACGGGACGCACTGACCCGGTTCATACCGGTTTCATACTTTTGGATCTGCTGGAATTTGATCCCAACCTGTTCCGCCAACTGCTGCTGGGTCATCCCCACCAACCACCGACGATGTCTGATCCGTTTGCCCACATGCACATCTACTGGATGTTTCATCGATGCAAACTCCTTTGCTTTTTGTCCAACCAGAGGCTGTAACGACACGCGCCCCAACTCAACTATAAGGGTGCTAGCATGGAACGCCGTGGCACATAAAACGGGAAATCATGGAAAAACGCGTCAGTTTTGAGATGACGGTGTGATCAGACTTGCTGCAGCTTGGTCGCCGAAAGCGAGTTTTTTCTATATATAACAGATATTTATGGATTTTCATTGGATCGAAAACACGTGCATTTTGGCCATTACATTTCTTACAATACCCGCTAAAATCTGTCGAATTCGTGAACCAAAATACCAAAAGGGGTAACCATGCGAGCGTACCAAGTTCACAACTTTGGGGAGAAACCTGTCCTTTTGGACAGGTCGCCTGAAAAGATAACGCATGGTCAGGTCCGAGTTCAGATCGCGGCATGCGCTTTGAACTTTGCTGATCTGCTTATGATTCGCGGAAAGTACCAAGATATGCCCCCCCTGCCATTTATCCCAGGCTTGGAATTGTGCGGGCGGATTTGTGAAGTCGGGGCTGGCGTTGCTGATTTGGCCTTGGGCGACCGGGTGGCCATTTTTGCAGGGTCTGGTGGGTTTGCCACCGAAGGCGTTTTTCCCGCCGACCGCTGCATAAAGGTGCCCCACAGCCTGTCGGACGCTGAAGCGGCCGGTGTTTTGGTGGCTTACGGCACGTCCCATCTGGCCTTGATGGACCGGGCGGGTTTGCAACAGGGTGACACTGTGATCGTCACAGGCGCTGCAGGCGGTGTCGGATTGACGGCCGTTGAAATTGCGGCCGCCAAAGGGGCCCGCGTCGTGGCCATTGCCCGTGGCCCTGAAAAGCTGGACACCGCCAAAGCGGCGGGGGCCCAGATCGCCATCAGCAGCGAAGACCCAGACTTGACCGCCAAACTGAAGGACCTGGGCGGCGCGCAAATTGTCTATGATGCTGTGGGGGGGGATTTGTTCAAACCGTGCCTGCGCGCCTGCGCGCCAGAGGCACGGTACCTGGCCATCGGCTTTGCCAGCGGCGACGTCCCCCAAATCCCGGCCAATATACTGTTGGTCAAGAACCTGACGGTCCAAGGGTTTTATTGGGGGGGTGTTTTGAAATACGCACCTGCCAAGGTCATGGACAGTTTGGCCGACGTCTTTGCCATGATGGACGCGGGCCAATTGCGCCCCGACGTGCGCCATACTTTCCCGTTTGAAAACGCCCTGGATGCCCTTGATTTTCTGGAACAGCGCAAGTCCACCGGCAAAGTCGTCATCACCATGGGGGATTAAGCCGCCTGGCTGGCCCCGCCCGACAGGTTGGCAAATTCATCGCGCAACCGGCGGATCACCCCCTGGGCCACTGGGCCAGAACAATCCGCGCCGGTGTACAGGTTGATCTTTTGCATCCCCAGATCCGGCAGCGCCCCGCCATGATCCACTTGGCACAGATCCCCCCGCATGGTGCCTGCAATCATGGCATGCACGGCCAGGTCGGCGCTGACCGTGGCTTCGACGGTGCGGGTGGACTTGGATTGCACGGCCATGTCCCACACGATCCCTGCATCGTCCAAAGCCGCCTGGACCCGGGGCCGAAAGATGCAGCGGTTTTCAAAGGCCAGACGCAGCGGGCGTTCGCGCCACGCCGTCCCTTGGGGCGCCCCCACAAACACCAAGGGCAATTCCACCAGCGTGACCCCACCGCTGTGCAGCGTTTGTTCGGTTGTCAGGATCAGGTCGCATTCGCCTTGGGCAAAGGCTTCGTGCAAGGCAGAGGTATAGGACGACACCAAATTCAACTTCAGCCGTGGAAACCGCGCCGCCACATCGCGCAACACCCGCGGGATGGTGGGATAGACTATGTCGTGTGGCACGCCCAGCGTCAGCTCACCCTCGAAGGCTTCATCGGTCAGACGTGACACGGCTTCGTCGTTCATCTGCAAAATGCGGCGGGCATAAGACAACAGCTGTTCCCCGGCCGGCAGCAACGACAAGGTGCGATTGTGGCGTTCGAACAATTTCATGTCCAATTGGTCTTCCAGCCGCTTGATCTGCATCGACACCGCCGATTGCGTCAGGTGCAAACTGGCCGCCGCCCGGGTTACGCCGCCTTGTTCTGCAACGGCCGTGAAGCTGCGCAACGTTGCCATATCCAAGTTTCGCTTCATATTCGCCACCGTGATGCATTACCTCACAAACATTCATTTTTAAAATGCAGGGGTCAAGTCTATTTATCACATCAAGACATCCTTCACGCCCATTCCATCAGATTCGGAGATCATCATGACCGACGCCACCTTCCACACCGCTGCCCAATCCGCCCCTGCCGTTCGGTCTTGGCGCCAGTCCTTTGCCCTGATGCTGTCCATCCGCGCCGAACGGGCCGCCCTGGCCCGTCTAAGCGCCGATCAGTTGGCCGACCTGGGCCTGGATCGCGACGATCAATCCCGCGAAAGCCGTCGCGCGGCGTGGGATGTCCCCGCCCAATGGCTGCTGGCCGGAAAACGCGGAAAATAACGACAAATTATCGCGGTCGGATACCGGTAGTTTGGGTTGAAAAAAGGGCCAAGACCCACAATATTACCCACCAAGGGAAATTTTGGACCCTCAACCCATTCGGAGGTTAACAATGGCAGACTACAACACAATGACCGCACAAACGGGCGCACGCTCGGCGGCGGTCGATGCGGGTCTCCGGGCCCACATGAACAAAGTTTACGCCACCATGTCCATCGGCATGGTGATCACGGCGGCTGCGGCCTGGGCCTTTGCCGGCCTGGCCACAACGACCGATCCATCGCAAGCCACAGTGCAGTTGCAAAACGGCACGCTGCTGACATCGTTCGGCCAAGCAATCTATATCTCGCCCCTGCGGTGGGTGATCATGTTTGCGCCATTGGCCATCCTGTTCTTCGGCTTCGGCGCCGTCATGCGCAAAGCCACGGCGGCCACAGCGCAAATCTTCTTCTATGGTTTCGCAGCGCTGATCGGCCTGTCGCTCAGCTCGATCTTCATCCGGTACACCGGGTTTTCCATCACCCAGACCTTCCTGGTGACAGCCATCGCCTTCGCGGGCCTGTCGCTGTGGGGGTACACCACCAAGAAAGACATCTCCGGTTGGGGCAGCTTCTTGATCATGGGTGTGATCGGCCTGCTGGTGGCGATGATCATCAACATCTTCCTGCAGTCCCCTGCCCTGATGTTTGCCATCTCTGGCATCGGCGTGCTGATCTTTGCGGCGCTGACAGCCTATGACACGCAAAACATCAAAAACACCTATCTGGCCCACGCCCACTATGGCGACCAGGAATGGTTGGACAAATCCGCCATCAGCGGCGCGCTGAACCTGTATTTGGACTTCCTGAACATGTTCCAGTTCCTGCTGATGTTCATGGGCCAGCAGGAATAGTCTGTCCCACAAACGAATACTGAAAGGCCGGGCTTTGTCCCGGCCTTTTTTATGGCATGCCAGGGGGCAGACAGCAGCCCAATCGCCCAGCCAAAAATGTTTCGCACGCGAAACAATTGGGGTGCAAGTCACTGAGGTTACACAGTCAACCACCCAGCGGTCGGTGCCTTAAAGAAGGGTTAACCGGCCCATGGGCCCTGCGCGATTCGCGGGCCAATCATCCCCAAGCCCATCCATGATATGTGCGGGTGTTACGGCAGGTCAGACAGGGTCCACGTCTTGGCATCAGACACGCAGACAAACGTTTTGGCGAACGGCTTGGCTTTCACCAATGGCCCCATCTGGTGCGCCTTGCGGTGCCGAAACACCCACCACATGAAGGCGATGGTTTGCCAGCCCAACACCTCTGGGCAGCCATCTGCCAGGTCGGGGCGCACCTGTCCCCGCGTGCGCCATGTGCGCAGCAAAATGCGCCACAACCGCGTCCAGATCGGCACGTCCAGAAACACTGCCACATCGGCGCGGGCCAGCCGGTCTGGCCAAGTGCGGGAATAATTGCCCTCCAGAATCCACTGATCGCTTTGATGGATCGCCGCCAACATGCGTTCCCTGTCATCATGGGGCCGTTCGACCCAACCCGGCAAAAAGTGAATTTTGTCGATGTGATGCACCGGCAAACCGGTCTGGTCCCCCAGCCGCCGCGCCAGGGTGCTTTTGCCCGACCCAGGCCCGCCGATAATCATGATACGGTTCACCATCACAGCGACCGCCAATCGTCATAGGCTGTGCGCATGAACCAGCATCCCATCTGCCCCAGCCCATGGGCCCCAGCCAATCCCAGCGCACGGTCCGAACCCGCCCCGTAATCCGCCTGCAAGCCCTTGAAAGTTACCCGTGCGGCCATCCGACCCGCCCTTCTTTTGTTCAAAATACTCCCGCCGAAGGCGGAATACCGCACCGCGCCCCAAGCGCCTGCGGGACCCCAAAACGCAAAAAGCCGCCCGAAGGCGGCCTTTCATTCAATCAATAAGCGGTGGCTTATTTGATTTTGCCTTCTTTGTATTCCACGTGCTTGCGGGCAACGGGGTCGTACTTCCGGACAACCATTTTTTCGGTCATGGTCCGGGCGTTTTTCTTGGTCACATAGAAGTGGCCTGTGTCCGCTGTGGAATTCAGACGGATTTTGATCGTGGTTGGCTTCGCCATTGTTCTTGCTCCTCGCGGGCGACCCGAAGGGGGCCGAACATCCTGAAGCCTGCCTTTTAGTCAGACCTGACCTGCTGTCAACCGATTCCGGTCCAGACTTGCGCATCGGGATGGTGCAAATTACCCACCCGTCATGACACTGACCACCCCCCTGACCCTGCGCCAAGCCCGACCAGAAGATGCCGACGCCATGTGCGCCATCATCAACCCCATCATCGCTTTGGGCGACACCACAGCCTATGGGACCCCGTTCACGTCGGACACAATGACCCAACACTATGTTTCTGGCGACCATGTCCTGTCCTGCGTGGTGGCGGAAATGGGCCAATCTGTGGAAGGATTTCAGGGCCTGTTCGCCACTGACCCAGCGAAACTTCCGTTTTTGACCGACCCGGCTGGGATCGCATCCATCGCCAGTTTTGCCCGGATCGACACCCAAGCCCGCGGCATCGGCAGCGCGATGATTGTTGAAACCATGGCTGTCGCCCGCGCCAAAGGGGTGCGCGGGATAGAGGCCACCATCCGCGCCGACAATGTGCCCGGCCTGGCGTATTACAGCCGGTGCGGGTTCAAAGATGTGGCCCAAACCGACAACGTCCCCTTGTCCGACGGGCGCGTGGTGGGGCGGGTGCACAAAGTCTTGTATCTTTAGGTAAAAACACGCGGGGGGCCTATAAGCCGGATCCTGTCCAGGGCGTATGCCCCTGGGCGATCATTCATCTGGCCGTTGGATTGCCCCAACGGTCAAGCTGCCAACCCGGACCTGCAGGGCGTGAAACGCGCCACGGTGCGGCCCCTATTTGGCATTGCTCCGGGTGGGGCTTGCCGTCGCCGGTTGTGTTACCACCCCCGCGGTGGGCTTTTACCCCACCGTTTCACCTGTGCCGCGCATGCGTGGCAGTCTGTTCTCTGTGGCGCTGTCCCTGGGGTTGCCCCCGCCGGGCGTTACCCGGCACCCTTGTTTCAGGGAGTCCGGACTTTCCTCGGCACCTGCGTGCCGCGACCGCCCAGCCCCCCGCGTGGGTCTGGGTTACGCCCCCGCCGTCGCCGCGTCAACGGGCCAGGTCTGCGCCAGGTCGGACAGAATGCGGGCGTCTTCGGGGTCCAATGGACCAACGGCATCGGGCCGGAACCGCTGGCGGAACGCGTCCAAGACCGCGTCGTGGCTGGCAGTGTCTGGGTATCCGAACCGCACAGCAGCGGCCTGGAAATCGATCACATCGCCCCCGCCTTGCCCCCGAAATACCGCCTGGCCCGCCTGGGCCAACCTGGGCCACGGGAAAAATCGCCCAGGGTCCTGTTTGCGGGCCGGCGCCATATCGGAATGTCCGATGACCCGTTCCTTGGGAATGCCCCACCTGGATCGCACTGCGGCCAACAGCGGCACCAGGGCATCAATTTGCGGGTCTGGGAAGGCGTGATCGCCCCGATTGCACAGCTCAATCCCGATGCTGGCAGAATTCACATCCGTGACCCCGCCCCATGCGCCAGCCCCTGCGTGCCAGGCGCGCATGTCTTCGGCCACCATCTGCACCACCCGCCCGTCTTGGGCGATCAGATAGTGGGCGGACACTTCAAATTCCGGATCACACAAGCGATCAAGCGCGGCTTCGGCACTGTCCATGGCGGTATAGTGCACCACGATCAATGTGGGGCGCAGGCCGCCTTTGCGCGGCCCAAAGTTCGGGCTTGGATGCCAGATCAGCCGCGCACCGCTTGGCGGAACGGTGTGGGGTCCCACCGACACGCAAAGCCGTCCCCGTCGGGGTCCACGCCCATGGGGTCGCGGATTGGACCACCCCGGGCCAGGAATTCCTGCTGGGCGATATCGGACGTTGCAAAGCCCGCACATTTGCGCGCAGCCCGGCCTTCATTGCCCAAAATCCGACGGTACAGCTTCACACCGACGGGATTGTTGGTCTTCAGGGCATAGTCCACGATGTTGGGCGTGTTGCCTGTGCGGGACGGCAGTTCTGTCGGTTGAATCACGGTATAGCGCGACCGGTTCGTTTCAATACGCTGTGCATCGCTTTCGATGGATTGGCGTTCGGACACCGCTTCAAAGTCCTGTTCGTCCGAAATCCGCCCGTTGCCCGCGGGCGTCGATACGATTTGTGGCGCAGGATTGTTGGGGGACGCTTCGACCGGCCCAGGCTGTACCGTTTGCGTCTGAACCGGCTGCACGGGTTGCGTCTGCACAGTGCGGGTTTGCACAGGTGTGATGGGCTGGCGCTGCACAGGTGCTGCGGCCGGTTGCGTCTGGATCGGCGCCCCCACGGGGGCCGGGGCCACAGGCTGGGTGGTTTGGCGTGTTTCCAACATGCGATCACGCCGTGCGCTGGCGGAATCGTTGGGCACCACCACGCAGCCCGACACCACCAGGGCGGTGCAAACCAATGCAATAAATTTCATAGCCGAGCCTCGATCCGTCTTATTTTTCGCCTGTATAAAGGAAATCCGGCCCCCTAAAAAGCCAAACTTTCTTTCATGTTTGTAACAGTGGCGATCAGGCGGACCACCAGTTTTGCGGCTGCCCCTCAAACCCGCACGCTTGTTCCAGGGCAAAGGCTGTGTTCAGCAAATCCGCTTCTTCCCAGGGTTTGCCGATCAGCTGCAACCCCAAGGGCAGCCCCTTGGCATCCAGCCCCGCGGGCACAGAAATGCCCGGCAGGCCCGCCAAGTTGACCGTGACGGTGAACACATCGTTCAGATACATTTCCACGGGATCCGACACGTCTTTGCCCAATTCAAAGGCGGACGACGGCGTGGCTGGGGTCAGGATCGCATCCACCCCATCTGCAAACACCTGATCAAAGTCTTGCTTGATCAAGGCCCGGACCCGCCGCGCGCGGTTGTAATACGCGTCATAAAAGCCCGCCGACAACACATAGGTCCCGATCATCACCCGGCGCTGCACTTCGGCCCCGAAGCCTTCGGCGCGGGTCTTTTCGTACATTTCCGTGATGCCGTCGCCCGCATCCAACGTCGCGCGGTGGCCAAAGCGCACCCCGTCATACCGCGCCAAGTTGGACGATGCTTCTGCAGGGGCAATGACATAGTATGCGGGAAGTGCGTATTTCGTGTGGGGCAAGCTGATGTCGACGATTTTGGCGCCCGCGTCTTTCAACATGGCGGTGCCGTCGGCCCACAGTTTTTCAATTTCGTCCGCCATGCCGTCCATACGGTATTCGCGGGGAATACCGATGGTCTTGCCTTTGATGTCCCCCGTCAGGGCCGCCTCAAAATTCGGGACGGCCAGGTCGGCCGACGTGCTGTCTTTGGGGTCAAACCCGCACATCGCTTCCAGCATGATGGCGCAATCGCGCACGTCCCGGGTCATGGGGCCGGCTTGGTCCAGGCTGGACGCGAAGGCCACAATCCCCCACCGCGAACAGCGCCCGTATGTGGGCTTAATCCCAGTGATGCCCGTGAACGCCGCAGGCTGACGGATGGACCCGCCCGTGTCGGTGCCCGTGGCCCCAAAACAGGTGCGCGCGGCAACGGCGGCGGACGACCCACCGGACGACCCGCCTGGGGTCAAGTCATCGCTGCCCACTTTCCAGGGGTTCACCACATTGCCATAGGTGGACGTTTCATTGGACGATCCCATGGCGAATTCGTCCATGTTCAACTTGCCCACCATCACAGCGCCCGCGTCGAACAACTTCTGGCTGACGGTGGATTCATATTCGGGCTTGAACCCATTCAAGATGGCGCTGGCAGCTTGGCTGTTCACACCTTTGGTGCAAAACAAATCTTTCATCCCAATGGGAATGCCGCACATGTCGGGGGCATCCCCCGCTTGGATGCGTGCATCGGCGGCTTTGGCTTGGTCCATGGCGATTTCGCTGGTGTCGTGGACAAACGCGTTCAGCGGTTTGGACGCCCCCACCGCAGCAAGCGATGCTTCGGTCAATTCCACAGAAGATGTGTCGCCCTTGCGCAAGGCATCACGGGCCCCGGCCAGGGTCAGGTTCATCAAGTCAGACATTATTCCACCACCTTTGGCACAGCAAAGAACCCTTCACGGGCATCGGGCGCGTTCTTCAATACGGCATCGGGCTGGTCCCCGTCGGTCACCACATCGTCGCGGCGGTACAGGCGCATGGGCGTCACGGATGTCATGGGTTCAACGCCGTCGACGTCCACCTCGTTCAACTGTTCGATGAAGCCCAGAATGGCTGAAAACTCTTCGGCCAAAGCGGGCAATTGGTCGTCTTCAACTTTAATCCGGGCCAGCTTTGCAACGCGGGCCGCGGTTTGGGTGTCAATGGCCATGGAACAGCCTCCGTCCAGTGCTTTTGGGCGGCTTAAACCGAAGCGTGCCCCTTGCCAAGCATGTGGCGGCGGTAAACTTCAATCATCCACCCCAACATCGCACCGTTCAGCAGGTGCCAGAAGATATGCGTGCCAATGGGGAACACATCGCACAGCGGCATGTCCAAAGATCGCAGGGTGATGGATATGGCCAAGATCGCAGCGCCCCCCACCATCCCGCGCGCCGTGGCCGCGGATTGGCGCGCCACAAACGGCGCAAAGGCGCACAGCAAAATCGGCACGGTCCAATAGAAGTTAGAGATTTTGAAAAACGGCACAGCGTTCAACAGCGGCACCATCGCGGCGGCATAGGGAACAAAGGCCAACGTCACCGCAACCGATACCCAAACCGGCAAGTTCAAAAAATCCCGCGACACCAAAAACAGATACACCAGGATGAACAGTCCGATGGGAATGACATCCGCCAACATCGCCCAGGTGGTGGCGTGGGTGTGAAACAAAAATGATCCCACCCCGATGGCCGCCAGCAGACCCGTTAAAACATGGCCGCCAATCAATCCGCTGCCGCGCAGGCGCAAAAACATCACCACGGCGAACACCAGAAACGACCCGTTGGTCACAGCGTTCAGCGGTTCCGCCCAATAACTCAGGTCCGTGCGTTCACAGTACACGTCCATTTGCGCGTGAAAATCCATGGCGCCTTGGTGCCCCACCCCGCCGAACCGATCAAGCCAGAACAGATTGTGACTGCCGCTTCATTTTGCCCCAAATACCTCGGATGGGGGTCGGGGGAAGGCTGGCCTTCCCCAAAACAATCGCGCCCGCGCGTCCGCGCGGACACCTCAACTGCGTTTGGACGCGAAGAAATCTTGCAGCAAGGCGGTGGCTTCAGCTTCCATCACGCCTGACACCACTTCCGGCTGGTGGTGGGATTGTGGGTGATCGAACACCCGCGCGCCGTGATCGGTGCCGCCCGATTTGGGATCGCCCGCGCCATAGACAACCCTGTCCAGGCGCGCATGGGCAATGGCGCCCGCGCACATGGCACAGGGTTCCAGCGTCACATGCAACGTGCATCCGTTCAAACGGTCTTGGCCCAAGGCCGCAGCGGCCTGCCGTATGGCCAGGACTTCGGCGTGGGCGGTGGGATCATTGTCGCGCCGGGTGCGGTTTTGGGCCGTGGCCAGGACCGTGCCTGCTGCATCTGTGATGATGGCACCCACCGGCACCTCGTCCGCTGCAGCGGCGGCCCGGGCGGCGTTCAGCGCCAAATCCATGTGCGGTGATGTCCACATGGCCTTTGCTTGCCGCTTGGCAGCGCGGCTTGCAAGGCTTATGGCACACCCATGGCCAAATCACCTGACATTGCAGCCCCAAAGGGCGACCGCATCGCCAAAGTGCTGTCGCGCGCAGGCGTGGCCAGCCGACGCGAAGCAGAACGCATGATCGACGCGGGCCGGGTGCAAGTGAACGGCAAAACCCTGTCGTCCCCTGCCCTGACCGTGACAGACACCGACAAAATCTTGGTGGACGGGAAACCCATCGCGGCGGCGGACGTGCCGCGCCTGTGGCTGTACCACAAACCCACGGGCCTGGTGACGACAGAACGCGATGAAAAGGGACGCAGCACCGTCTTTGACGCCCTGCCCGACACCATGCCGCGGGTGATGTCCGTGGGGCGGCTGGATATGAATTCCGAAGGCTTGCTGCTTTTGACCAATGACGGCGGGCTGAAACGCACGCTGGAACTGCCCAGCACCGGGTGGAAGCGCCGGTACAGGGTCCGGGTCAATGGACGGGTGTCGGACGACAGATTGGAACCGCTACGCCGCGACATGGTGGTGGACGGGGTCAAATACCTGGCCATGGAAGTGGTCCTGGACCGCCAACAAGGGGCCAACGCTTGGCTGACAGTGGGGCTGCGCGAAGGCAAAAACCGCGAAATCCGCCGCGCCATGGCATCGCTGGACCTGACCGTGAACCGCTTGATCCGCGTGTCCTATGGCCCGTTCCAACTGCGGGACTTGAAGCAGGGCGACGTCGAAGAAGTGAAGCAGCGGGTGCTGAAAGATCAGATGGGCTGGTCGCAAAAGCCCAAACTTTCCCCCCGCAACCGCCGCAGAAAACCCAATCCACAGCGTTGAATTCCCCTGAACCTTTGGTAAATCTTGCGGATGAAATCGTAGGGGAGCCTAGATATGGCCGATCTGATCACACTCGAAAACCTGGGCAACCTGCTTATGCTGTGCTTTTTGCAGGCCGTTCTGGGGTTCGACAACCTTCTGTACATCTCTATCGAAAGCCAGCGCGCGCCCGTGGCCAGCCAGCGGGCGGTTCGGTTTTGGGGCATCATCGTTGCCGTGGCCCTGCGGGTGGTGTTGCTGTTTGCCATGATCCGGTTGATCGACGGTCTGTCGGAACCTTTCTTTATCTTTGACTATCCCGGCATTTTGACCGGTGGGGTCAACTTTGCCACAATCGTGTTCTTGTTCGGCGGGGTGTTCATTATGTACACCGCAGTCAAGGAAATCGGGCACCTGTTGTCGGTGCATCATTTGCACACAGACGTGGAAGCCAAATCCGGCAAATCGGCGTTTCAGGTGGTGTTTTTGATCGTGCTGATGAACCTGATCTTCAGCTTTGATTCCGTCTTGTCGGCCCTGGCCATCACGGACGTGTTCCCGATCTTGGCCACTGCCATTTTGCTGTCCGGCGCTGCCATGCTTTTGCTGGCCGACAGCGTGACGGAATTCATTCAACGCAACCGCATGTATGAAGTTCTGGGCCTGTTCATCTTGTTGATCGTCGGTGTCGTGCTGATCGGGGAAGCCGGTGTTGCCGCAGCCCACGCCGCTGAAACCACCAATGCAGCACTGACCACAGGCAGCCACGCCGCCCATGATAACGATCTGGCCATCCGAATCTTCGGGTATGAATTGGTGCCAATGTCCAAAACCACGTTCTACTTTTCGGTCATCGTGCTGTTCGTGGTGGAGATCTTGCAGTCCGGATATCGCCGCAAGCTGGAAATGGAACGCAGCGCAAATCAAGAGCGTCCGCACTAAAGGTCTAGCAATTTTGCCAGTTCCTGCCCATGTTGTGGGGGCTGGCAATTCGGGGGAACAAAATGTCAGGAACCGCGCTGCAACGGGTGGCCTATGTCATTTTGATCATTTTGATCTTCACCATGTCCCTGTTTGGGGGGCTTTGATCCATGGCCAAACGGTTTGGTGGAAAATACAGTCCTGACGGGACGGATGCAGATGTAACCTATGTGGAAAAGCGGCCCTATGGCGGGGCGAAGGCGTCCAAGGTGGGATTTCAAGTCAACCTGCTGTTCGTCGCCCCCCTGCCCCTGATATTCGCGATGTTTTCCGGCGGCGGCGCGGCGGGCTTTGGTCTGGCGCTGGTGGCTTTGGGTCTTTTGTTGCTGGCGGCCTGGCTGACCCGCGAAGGCATTCTGGCGCACGAAGCTTATGATGCCCGCAAAGTCGCCCGCAAACCGGCATTTCCCCGCAAAATCGCTGGCGCTGTGGTGACCGGCGCGGGTCTGACAGCCGCGGGCTTTTCGGAAATGGGCCTGGCCGCAGTGGTCCCTGGACTGGCCGGCACCGCCCTGCACCTGTTTGCATTTGGCCCCGATCCAATGCGCAACAAAGGCTTCGACGGCGTTGATCAGTTTCAACAAGACCGTGTGGCGCGGGTCGTCGACGATGCCGAAGGCACCCTGGCCATCATGCAAGCCACCGTTGAAAACCTGGGCGATCGGACGGTTCAGGCGCGCGTGGAAGATTTCCAAGCCACAGCGCGCACCCTGTTTCGCCGCGTGGAAGAAGACCCCAGCGATTTGACCGCAGCGCGCAAGTACCTGTCCGTCTATTTGACAGGGGCCAAAGACGCGACGCAGAAATTCGCGGGCCTTTACGCCAACAAACGCGATCCAAAATCGCGCCAAGATTTTCTGACCTTCCTGGACGACCTGGAAGGCAACTTCACCGCCAAAACAGACACGCTTTTGGCCAACAACAAAACCGACCTGGACATCGAAATGAAAGTCCTGCGCGACCGTCTGGCCCGTGAAGGGCTGCAAACAGACTGATAGAAAGGGATAGTCTATGTCAGAGGATATTCGTCAAAAGGCCGAAGCGGCCGTTGCTGAAGTGGAAAAAATCACCGCGCTGACACTGCGCGAACCATCCACCGAATTGGTGCCGCTGGAAGCCGCCGACAAACCTACAACAGCGGAAATTCGCAAGCGCATCAAAGAATTGGACATGGGCGACACCCAGTCCATCATATCGTTCGGGTCCGCGGCCCAAGCGGAACTGCAGGTGATTTCCCAATCCATGTTGTCGGGCGTGCGCAACAAAGACGTGGGCCCCGCAGGCGACAGTTTGCGCAACATGGTCACCACCATCCGCGGCTTTTCCGTCAGCGAATTGGACATGCGCCGCGAACGCAGCTGGTGGGAAAAGCTGACCGGTAAGGCCGCCCCTTTGGCAAAATTCTATGCCCGGTACGAAACGGTGCAAGGTCAGATCGACAACATCACAGACAATCTGCTGGATCATGAACACAAGCTTCTCAAAGACATCGAAAGCTTGGATGTTCTCTATGAAAAGACGCTGGATTTTTACGACGAACTGGCGATTTACATCGCAGCGGGCGAAGAAAAGCTGAAGCTGGTGAATGACAAGGACATCCCCAAAGCAGAAGCCGCCGTCGAAAAGGCCGCCGAAAAGAACAAGGTGATGAAGGCCCAAGAACTGCGCGATCTGCGCGCAGCGCGCGACGATTTGGAACGCCGGGTCCACGATCTGAAACTGACGCGCCAGGTGACCATGCAGTCCCTGCCGTCCATCCGCTTGGTGCAGGAAAACGACAAATCCTTGGTGACCAAGATCAATTCCACCTTGGTGAACACAGTGCCGCTGTGGGAAACGCAGCTGGCCCAGGCCGTGACCATACAGCGGTCCAAAGAAGCGGCCACCGCCATCCGCGAAGCCAACGATCTGACCAACGAATTGTTGACGGCCAACGCTGAAAACCTGCGCGAAACCAACAAGATCGTCCGCGAAGAGATGGAGCGCGGCGTCTTCGACATCGAAGCCATCAAGCAGGCCAACGCCCAACTGATCGGCACCATCGAAGACAGTTTGCAAATCGCCGACGAAGGCAAGCGCAAGCGCGCCGAAGCGGAAAGCGCCTTGCAAGAGATGGAAACAGAACTGCGCGAAAAACTGTCGGCGGCCAAAGCGTCCGGCACCGCGTCAGGTTATGCTGTTGGCACGTCGGTGGACGGCTGAACTTTTCGGGGCTGCACCGACCGCAGCCCCACCGCATCTGACGGAGGGATATGATGGGCATTTTTGATTTTCTGACCGGCGAATTCATCGACGTGATCCATTGGGTCGACGACACGCGCGACACGATGGTGTGGCGCTTCGAACGCGAAGGGCATGAAATAAAGTACGGCGCAAAGCTGACCGTGCGCGAAGGCCAGGCGGCGGTGTTCATCCACGAAGGCCAGATGGCAGACGTGTTCACCCCTGGGCTGTACATGTTGGAAACCAACAACATGCCGATCCTGACCACGTTGAACCACTGGGACCACGGCTTCAAATCGCCGTTCAAATCCGAAATCTATTTCGTGAACACAACGCGGTTTTCGAACCTGAAGTGGGGCACCAAAAATCCCATCATGTGCCGCGACCCTGAATTTGGACCGGTGCGCCTGCGCGCCTTTGGGACTTATTCCGTGAAGGTGACGGACCCTGCCCGCTTCATGACCGAAGTGGTGGGCACGGACGGCGAATTCACCATGGATGAAATCAGCTTTCAAATCCGCAACATCATCGTCCAGGACTTTTCGCGCTTGATCGCAGGCTGCGGTATCCCTGTTTTGGACATGGCCGCCAACACCCATGATTTGGGCAAGATGTTGGCAGAAGCGATTTCCGAAAACATCGCGGACTATGGGTTAAGCCTGCCGGAACTTTATGTCGAAAACATCTCGCTTCCACCCGCAGTGGAAGCCGCTTTGGACAAACGCACGTCGGTGGGCATTGCGGGTGATTTGAACCGCTTCACGCAGTATTCCGCCGCTGAAGCCATGACTGCATCCGCCAGCAACCCCAACGGGGGCGGCGGCATGGGGGCCGGGCTTGGCATGGGAATGGGCATGGCCATGGCCAGCCAAATGTCGCAGGGCGGGCCTTGGGGGGCTGCCCCTGCAGCCGCGCAACCGGCCCCACCGCCGCCACCACCGGTGGAACACATCTGGCACATTGCAGAAAAAGGCAAAACCAAAGGTCCGTTTTCCAAGGCCGATCTTGGGCGCATGGTGGCCGACGGCAAGCTGACGCGCGAAACGTTTTTGTGGACAGCCGGGCAAGACGGTTGGTTGAAAGCCGAAGACATTCAAGAACTGGCCCAATTGTTCACGGTTCTGCCACCGCCGCCGCCGGGGGCCTGAAAATTTCACATCCCAAAAAACGGCGCGGTGAAACTTTCCGCGCCGTTTTTTCGTGGGTAAATGGAAACCACCATTGCTGAAAGGTCCGCCCATGTTCGCAAAACGCCCCAGCCGACGCAGCGTGTTGAAAGTGGTGCATTGGTCCATGGTGCCCTTGATGATCTGGTTCGTTTTGGTGACCCCAGAGGTGGCGTTGAATTTCGGCGGGCGCACCGCGTTTCTTGTGCATTCCAATGTGGCGCTTTTGTTCGTGACGATCTGCCTGCTGTGGACCGCAGATTATTGGCGACGCGGTTTGGCCAGCCGCCCCGGCCCCAAACTGACTGGCTGGGCGCGGGTCTTTCACCAGGCTGTTCACAAGACGATTATATGGGGCCTGTTTGGGGTGGCCTTAACGGGGTTTCTGTTGGGGCTGACGTCCCACAAACTTCTGAAAGCCGGTGGCTTTTTGCCCATCGCACCGCCCCTGAACTGGGCCCATGCCAACGACATCATCGGCAAGATTCATATATTTGAGTTTTATCTTCTGGGCCTGATCATCCTGGCCCATGCAAGCTTTCACATCTGGCGACACGTCAAGCTGCGCGACAACGCTTTGCGCATCATGGTCCCGCGTTGGTTTCACCGCTGGTTGTGACGTAAACCGCTTAGCATCAAAGGCCCTGCGCAATCAGGGTCGGTAAAGTCGTGCGATTGCACCAGCGTTGCGGGCAAAGGTTGCGGCGGGGGGACTTGGCTTTCTTCGATCAAATCCCCGTCGATGCACAGATCTTGGGCAAAGCTGGCCAGGTTGAAGCCAAACCCATTGGGGCCGCAGTTGTACCCAAAACCGTCCATGTTCCAGGCTTGGGGCATCCCCAAACCTGCGATATCGCCCACCACCACGAACGCGGACCTGGACGGGTCGAAGTTCAATACCCAGGTGGTATCGGGCGTGCGGTTGGACAAAAACCACTGCCCCACGGATGCGTCGTCGCGATAGCCGAACACCTCGAAACACTGAACGTCATCTTGGGTCCAGATCGGGGTGGGCGCGTTGTTTTGAAACCGCACGGCCCCGTCCATCCGGTATCCGCCCGCCCCCTGCCAGGTGAACACATATGTGGCGGGGTCAGCGATGCCAAAGCTTGGCAGCCAAAACAAGAACGCGGCGAAAATGGCGGGGGCACTTTTCATGGCGCTTATGGTTTCCCAAATGTTAAGAAGACGCAACCGCTGACCCAAGGTCGAAAGAATCCGCCCATGCCCATTGAAGAACATCGTTTCCCCTGTGATGCCTGCGGGTCGGACCTGCGGTTTGATCCGACGGCTGGCACGTTGACGTGCGATCACTGCGGCAACACAGACACCATCGTGCCCGGGGGCGACGCGGTGGTGGAACTTGATTTTCGCCGCGCGGTCCAGGCCAAATTGCCAGAAGCAGAAATGGAAGAAACCCGCGTTGCCGGATGCCCCAACTGCGGCGCCCAGGTGGAATTCAACGCCGACGTCCATTCTGCAGAATGCCCGTTTTGCGCCACCCCGGTGGTGACGGACACGGGCGCGCACCGCCACATCAAACCCAAGGGCCTGTTGCCCTTTGCCTTTGACGAACGCACCGCGCGCACGGCCATGACCGATTGGCTGGGCAGTCTGTGGTTTGCCCCCAACGGGTTGCAGGAATACGCCCGCAAAGGCCGCAAGTTAAGCGGGATATACGTCCCCTATTGGACGTTCGATGCCGACACGAAGTCCGCCTATACTGGGCAGCGCGGCACGCATTATTATGAAAACCGCACGGTCATGCGCGACGGCAAGCGCCAAACGGTCCGTGTGCGCAAGACCCGGTGGCGCAACGTGCGTGGACGGGTGGCGCGGTGGTTTGACGACGTGTTGGTGCTGGCGTCCAAATCGCTGCCGCGCAAATTCACCGAAAGCTTGGAACCGTGGGATTTGGCGGAAATGCGCCCCTATAATCCTGAATTTCTGGCCGGGTTTCGCGCTGAAGGGTACACCGTGGAACTGGTGGACGGATACGACGATGCCCGCGCAAAAATGCACCAAATCATCTTGCGCGACATTCGTTTTGATATCGGCGGTGATGAACAACGCATCAGCAATGTGAAAACGGATGTGTCGGACGTGACCTTCAAGCACATCCTTCTGCCCGTGTGGCTGGCGGCTTATAAGTACCGGGGCAAAACCTTTCGCTTTGTGGTGAATGGGCGCACCGGGCGGGTCCAAGGGGAACGCCCCTATTCCTTCTGGAAAATATTCTTCGCCGTGGTGCTGGGGTTGTTGCTGGCGGCTGGCGTGGGATACGTCTTGGCCATGAACCAGGATGCATTTCCCCAGGGGTTTTGACGCGCCGCGCAGGGCGAATTTTGCAATCGGGTAACAAATCGCCTATATTCGCGTTAACAACAAAACAAAAAAGCAGGCAGACCCATGGGCATTTCAAAGCCCGTACAACTTCCAATTTCCGTTGCTGACGGATCAAAGCGGGATTCACGGTCGCAATTCGCGGCGCTGTGTTTTCGCGTGAAGGACGGAAAAACCCAGATATTGTTGGTCACCAGTCGGCGCACCAAACGCTGGATCGTGCCCAAGGGTTGGCCGGAAGACGGGTTGACCCCCAGCCAATGCGCCGCGCGCGAAGCTTGGGAAGAAGCGGGTGTGAAGGGCAAAGCTTTTGATCAGTGCCTGGGTATTTTTTCCTATGAAAAAGACGTGGGCGACGGCGATCCTTTGCCCTGCCTGGCCATGGTGTACCCCGTGGATGTGCAAAAGACGGTCAAAGACTATCCCGAAAGTGCGCAACGCAGACGCAAGTGGCTGTCGCGCAAAGAAGCGGCGGCGCGGGTGCAGGAACCAGAACTTAAGAAATTGATCCGTACCTTCCGCCCCAAGCACTTGAAATAGGACGCTGGCATCGCATAGTTCTGCTGGTCGGCTTTGGGGATCCGCAATGATCAAATTCAATTTGAAATGCAGCGAAGACCACGCATTTGAAAGCTGGTTCGGGTCGTCAGACGATTTCGAAAAAGTCCGGGCAGCGGGCATGGTCACTTGCCCCCAGTGCGGCAGCGATGATGTGGCAAAAACCCTGATGGCCCCCAAAGTGCGCACGGCCCGCAAAGCCGAAGCCGCAGCCGCCCTGCGCGATGCAAAGTCCGACACCGAAAAAGCCCTGGCCGCCATGCGCAAAGATGTGGAAGACAATTCCGAATACGTGGGCCTGAACTTCGCGTCTGAGGCGCGCGCCATGCACGACGGCGACAAGGAACACCGCGCCATATACGGCGAAGCCAAGCCGGAAGAGGCCAAATCCCTGATCGAAGACGGCGTGCCCGTTGCCCCCCTGCCCTTTGTGCCCAAGCGAAAGACCAACTGATGGACGTTTTAATCACCGGCGGCACGCGCGGGATTGGTGCCGCGTTGGCGGCGCGGTTTGCGGCCCGTGGCGCACGCGTTCTGGCACCGGGCCGCAAAGACCTGCCCATGGAAGAACCTGCCGCGATCCGCGCCTATTGCGCGCGCCTGTCGCGGCTGGATCTGTTGGTGTGCAACGCGGGAATTTTTCCTGACGCGGGCCAGACCTTGGACACAGGCTTTCCTGCGGACGACTGGGCACAGGCTTTTGCCGTGAACGTCACCGGCGCGTTTTTGACCATTCAAGCGTGTTTGCCTGCGCTGCGGGCGACGGATGGTGCAAAAATCGCAATCATGTCGTCGCAAATGGCCAGCCAGGACCGCGCGCCCGGGGGAAGCTATATCTATCGTGCCAGCAAGGCGGCGGTTCTGAACGTGGGACGCAATTTGTCCACGGATTTGCAGCCCGATGGCATTGCTGTGGGCATTTATCATCCCGGGTGGGTGCGCACGGATATGGGCGGGGGTACTGCCGATATCAGCGTGGACGAAAGCGCCGACGGAATGATGGCGCGGTTTGACGCCTTGTCGTTGACGACCACGGGCGAATTTTTAACCTGGGACGGACGCCCCCACCCGTACTGACGACGCGGGGCCACAGTTGGCCTTGGACCCTGGGTTTGACGGTTGCACCTGCGTGCTGAACCGCCTAAGTCGCGCGCGGACCACACCGGGGAATATGCGTATGCCACGCCTTGTGATGAAATTCGGCGGCACATCCGTTGCCAACATCGACCGCATCCGCCGGGCCGCCAAGCGCGTGGGCGCAGAGGTGGCCAAAGGGTACGAGGTGATCGTGATCGTGTCGGCCATGTCCGGCAAAACCAACGAAATGGTGGGGTGGGTGCGCGAAACATCCAAGCTTTATGACAGTGCGGAATACGACGCGGTGGTCAGTTCTGGCGAAAATGTCACCGCCGGATTGATGGCCCTGACGTTGCAAGAAATGGACGTGCCCGCCCGCAGTTGGCAGGGCTGGCAGGTGCCGGTCTTGACCACAGAAAAGCACGAACGCGCCCGGATTGAAGATATCCCGACAGCCAATCTGGACGCAGCCTTTGCGGCGGGCAACAAGGTGGCCGTGGTGGCGGGTTTCCAAGGCGTCAGCCCCGATGGCCGCATCACCACTTTGGGACGCGGCGGGTCAGACACCACCGCCGTGGCCTTTGCCGCCGCGTTTGAAGCGGACCGCTGCGATATTTATACCGACGTGGATGGGGTTTACACCACAGACCCACGGGTCTGCGACAAAGCCCGCAAACTGGACAAGATTGCATTCGAAGAAATGCTGGAACTGGCGTCCTTGGGGGCCAAGGTCCTGCAAACCCGGTCCGTTGAACTGGCCATGCGGTACAAAGTAAAATTGCGGGTGCTCAGCTCGTTCGAAGAAATGTCAGACACCGCCGGCACGCTGGTGTGTTCAGAGGAGGAAATCATGGAAAGCAATGTCGTGGCCGGTGTGGCCTTCAGCAAAGACGAAGCAAAGATGACCCTGATTTCCGTGGCGGACCGCCCGGGCATCGCAGCCGCCATCTTCACGCCCCTGTCTGATGCCGGGGTGAATGTGGATATGATCGTTCAAAATATTTCAGAGGAAGGCCGCACGGACATGACCTTTTCGTGCCCCGCCGACCAGGTCCTGCTGGCCGAAACAGCCATGAAAGACGCCAAGGACCGGGGCGAGATTAACTTCCACGATGTCGTGGCGGACGAAGCCGTGGCGAAAGTGTCTGTGGTGGGGATCGGCATGCGGTCTGCCGCAGGTGTGGCCGCAAAGATGTTCAAGACCCTGGCCGACAACGGCATCAACATCAAAATCATCACAACGTCGGAAATCAAAATTTCCGTTCTGATCGAACGCAAGTACATGGACCTGGCGGTTCAAGCGCTGCACGACGTGTTTGATTTGGACAAAGCCGCCTAAACACACAGTTCCGGTTTCCCTGGCGGGCAAGCTTCGATACACTGAACGCAACCTTTGGGGGGCAAAACGGTGGCACAAGCAACCGAAAGTGAAAGCCGCAAATTGCTGGTGGCCCTGCGCGACGCCATGGCGGAAGACAGCGCGGGACAAGCGCGGTTGGACAAAATCGTCCAACTGACGGCTGTTTCCATGGGCACGGAAGTCTGCTCTATCTATCTGTTTCGCGATGCCGACACGTTGGAACTGTGCGCCACCGAAGGCTTGAACGCTGAAGCCGTGCACCAAACCCGTATGCGCATCGGGGAAGGCCTGGTGGGCCGCGTGGCCCGGCGCAACCGGATCGTCAACACCGCAGACGCCCCCAACGCCCGCGGGTTCCGCTTTATGCCCGAAACGGGCGAAGAAAGCTTTTCATCGTTCCTGGGTGTGCCGATCCAACGCTTGGGCGAAACCCTGGGTGTTCTGGTGGTCCAATCGAAAGAGGCGCGCGAATATTCGGGTGACGAGGTCTATGCCTTGGAAGTCGTGGCCATGGTCTTGGCCGAAATGACCGAACTTGGGGCCTTTGTTGGCGAAGGCGCTGCCTTGGAAGCCCTGCACCAACGGCCCGCAAATCTGTCCGGCGGCGTTGGGCAAGAAGGCGTGGCGCAAGGCCGGGTGTGGCTGCATGAACCGCGCGTGGTGGTTACCAACCCTGTGGCTGACGATCCCGATGTGGAATTGACCCGGTTGAACGATGCGCTGGACACCTTGCGGGTGGGCGTGGATCAAATGCTGGCGGACGCGCGCACCGGTGACAAAGATCAACTGGACATTCTGGAAGCGTATCGCATGTTCGCCAATTCCAAGGGCTGGCGGCGGCGCATGGAAGAAGACATCGCGCGCGGCTTGTCTGCCGAAGCGGCCGTGGAAAAGGAACAGTCCGCAGCCCGCGTGCGTATGGAACAGGTGGGCGACGTTTACCTGCGCGAACGCCTGCACGACCTGGACGATCTGTCCAACAAGCTTCTGCGCATTTTGACGGGCCAAGGGTCAGACACTGGGGCAGACCTGCCCGAAGACCCGATCCTGGTGGCCCGCAACATCGGCCCGGGGGAATTGCTGGATTACGGCCGGTCGCTGCGCGGTATCGTCTTGGAAGAAGGATCGGTGGGATCGCACGCCGCCATTGTGGCGCGGGCCTTGGCCATTCCTTTGTTGATCAACGTCGCGCGCATCACCACCGAAGCGCTGAACGGGGACGAGGTGATGGTGGACGGCGATGCGGGCGTTGTGCACCTGCGCCCGGACGAAACCATTCGCACCGCGTTTCGTGACAAAATCGCCATGCAGCGCCAAGCCGCCACACGGTACGCCGATTTGCGCGACAAACCCGCCCAGGGCCTGTGCGGCACGCGCGTGGAATTGCACATGAACGCGGGCGTTATGGCGGATTTGCCATCTCTGGACAGTTCGGGCGCGGAAGGCGTGGGCCTGTTTCGGACAGAGCTTCAATTTCTGGTGGCCAATTCCATGCCCAAACGGGCGGAATTGTCGGCGCAATACGACCGGGTCTTGAATGCGGCCCATGGCAAACGGGTGGCCTTTCGCACATTGGACATCGGGTCCGACAAAGTGCTGCCCTATATGAAGCCAGAGGACGAACCGAACCCCGCCATGGGGTGGCGCGCGGTGCGGGTGGGATTGGACAAGCCAGGCATCCTGCGCATGCAGTTGCAGGCGTTTCTGCGCGCGGCCAAAGGGCGACCCTTGTCCATCATGTTCCCGTTTGTGGCGCAGCTGGAAGAATTCCACGCGGCCAAGGCGCAATTGGACAAAGCGGTGGCGCGCGAAGAACGCCTGGGGCACCCGTTGCCGCCGTCCATCGAAGTGGGGGCCATGTTGGAAACGCCGTCGCTGGCCTTTGCGCCAAAGCAGTTTTTTGACGACGTGGATTTCTTGTCCATCGGCGGCAATGATCTTAAGCAATTCTTCTTTGCGGCCGACCGCGAAAACGAACGGGTCCGCCGGCGTTATGACACGCTGAACACCAGCTTCATGAATTTCCTGGAAATGATCGTCGGGCGCTGCCGGGAAAGCAACACCCGCCTGTCGTTTTGCGGGGAAGACGCGGGCCGCCCGGTGGAAGCAGCCTGCTTTGCGGCCCTGGGCATGCCCACGCTGTCCATGCGTCCGGCGTCCATTGGTCCGGTGAAACATATGCTGCGGCGGCTGAACCTTCAGGACCTGAAAACCGTGATCGACGACACCCGCAACGCTGGGGCCCAAAGCATCCGGCGCGACGTAACAGCCTGGATCAAAGACCAGGCGTGACCTTGCGCACGGTGCCTGTAACGCCGGACCAGGCATCCGTGTCGCGGGTAAATCCCAAAACGCGCGCAGGATCTGTGGGTGCGGGCATTACAACACCCGGCAACACGGCAAAACCAAACCGCCCATAGTAGGGTTGATCCCCCACCAACATGATCCGCGCCCATCCCAAGGATTGCGCTTGGGGCACGGTCTGCCCGATCAACAACCGCCCCACGCCTGTGCCTTGCCGGTCGGGATGCACTGCGATGGGGCCCAACAGCAAGGCGGCCTGTTGGCCAACGGTCACGGGCCAGTACCGAATGGCCCCCACCAAGGCCCCAGATGGGTCATGGGCCACTTGGCACAAATCGGCGATGGGATGAACGCCCGTCCGAAATTGATAGGACGATAAGCTGTGGCGCTGCGGCGAAAAGCACAGGTCATACAGGGCTTCGATTGCCGGCCCATCTGCATCTGTTTCTTGGCGCAACTTGTCCACGGCACCCTGCCCCACTTTGGCTTGAGGCCGCCCTAGCATGGTCGTAGGGTCGCGGTAAATCATCACGAAAGCCCCCTGCGATGTTCTATGAACCCAAAAACGGCCACGGGTTGCCCCACAATCCGTTCAACGCCATCGTGACACCCCGCCCCATTGGCTGGATTTCAACGCGCGGCAGCGATGGGTCAGAAAACCTGGCACCCTACAGCTTTTTTAACGCCGTGGCTTACGTGCCGCCGCAAGTGATGTTCGCGTCCACCAGTGCGAAACCAGATCGCGGCGACACCAAGGACACCGTGGCCAACATTCGCGACACCGGGGTATTTTGCGTGAATATTGTGGAAAGTGCCGCGCGCGACGTCATGAACGCCACGGCGGGACCGTGGCCCAAGGACGTGGATGAATTCGATTTGGCCCAATTGCCCCGCACCAATTGCAGCACCATTGCGTGTTCGCGCGTGACTGACGCACCAGCGTCCTTGGAATGCGAAGTGGTGGACATTCACAAAATTCGCGGGGCCGAAAACTTTTTGGTGGTGGGGGAAGTCACCGGCGTGCACCTGCGCGATGACTGCTTGGTGGACGGCATTTTCGATGTCACCCGGTTCAAACCCTTAGCCCGGCTGGGCTATCGCGATTACAGCGTGGTGGACAATGTGTTCACCTTAAAGCGACCGGGCGAATAACGCCCTGTTTGCCGCGCCGCCCCTGTGGCAATCTGCGCAAAACTGACAAAGGAGACACCCCATGGGCGAAACAATGATCGGCGTCATCGGCGGATCGGGCCTGTATGAAATTGACGGTCTGGAAGATGCCACATGGACAACCGTAGACAGTCCCTGGGGCACCCCGTCGGACGAAATTATGGTGGGGCGCTTGAACGGCGTGAAGATGGCGTTCCTGCCCCGCCATGGCCGTGGCCACATCCACAGCCCCACCACCGTGCCGTATCGCGCCAATATTGATGCGTTAAAGCGCGTTGGCGTAACAGACGTGATTTCCGTGTCGGCCTGCGGGTCATTCCGTGAAGACATGGCGCCGGGGCATTTCGTGGTGGTGGATCAATTCATCGACCGCACGTTTGCGCGGGAAAAATCCTTCTTTGGCGATGGATGCGTGGCCCACGTCAGCGTGGCGCACCCCACCTGCCCACGCCTGTCGGATGCCTGCGAAACCGCCGCCACAGCCCAGGGCATCACCGTGCACCGCGGCGGGACATACCTGGCCATGGAAGGGCCGCAGTTTTCGACCCTGGCGGAATCAAAACTGTACCGCGAAGTGTGGGGCTGTGACGTGATCGGCATGACCAACATGCCCGAAGCAAAATTGGCCCGCGAGGCGGAGCTGTGCTATGCGTCCGTGGCGATGATCACCGACTATGACAGTTGGCACCCCGATCACGGGGAAGTGGACGTGACCGAGATCATCAAAACCCTGATGGGCAACGCCGACAACGCGCGCGGCATGGTGGCCCGCCTGCCCGACCTGCTGGGACCCGACCGCGAAGACTGTCCCCACGGCTGCGACAAGGCCTTGGAATTTGCCATTCTGACCGCCCCAGAAAAACGCGACCCTGCCTTGGTTTCCAAGCTGGACGCCGTCGCGGGAAGAATGCTTTAAGACAGGCACGTCATTCGGTCCGGTGCGATGCGCAAACTGTTGGTCACTTTAGTTCTGTCGGGCGCGGTCTTTGCGGCACCTTGGGTGTGGCAAACCCTAAGCACGCCCATCACAACCTTCAAAGGTGCCACATCTGCAGATGCGGCATTGATCTTTGGTGCAGTGGTGCGGGGCGGCCAAATCAGCCCGCTGCACCGCGAACGGTTGGACACGGGCGTGGCCCTGTGGCGGCGCGGGACGGTGAAAACACTGGTGGTGTCCAACGCGCCTTCTGCGGCACGCACCATGCAAAAGTATCTGGAAGCGCAGAACGTTCCCGCCGACGCCATTGCCATGGACACCACCGCCATCCGCACCCCCGACACCTGCAAGGCCGAAGCCGCACGACAAGACCCACGGTCGGTCATTTTCGTCAGCCAGAAATTCCACTTGCCCCGCATTGCATTGCATTGCGCGCGCTATGGCCTAGATGCTCAGTTTGTGGCGGCGGACCACAGCGACCGGGCCTGGCTTGGCACCTGGACCACCCTGCGCGTGCGCACGGGGCGGTGGATTCGCGAAGCCGCGCTGATCTGGGGTGTTCTTTTGAACCTTTATCCCACCGACGAAGGGACATGATATGAAAACCGTGCAAGACTATATCCGCACCATCCCAGACTTCCCCCACGACGGGATCATGTTCCGCGATGTCACCACGCTGTTTGCAGACCCCCGTGGGTTTCGCATGGCCATCGACCAGATGCTGCACCCATGGGCGGGGCAAGAAATCGACAAAGTCGTGGGCCTTGAAGCGCGCGGGTTTATTTTGGGCGGGGCCATTGCCCACCAGTTGACCGCAGGCTTTGTGCCCATTCGCAAAGCAGGCAAGTTGCCCGGTGAAACCTTTGCCCAGGATTATACCCTGGAATACGGTGAAGCCACAGTGGAAGTGCACGTGGACGCCATAGACCCCGGCGAAAAGGTTTTGGTGGTGGATGATTTGCTGGCCACCGGCGGCACGGCCGTGGCGGGGCTGAAATTGCTGGAACGGTTGGGGGCAGACGTTCTGGGGTGCGGGTTCATCATTGACCTTCCGGAATTGGGGGGCCGCAAAGTGCTGGACGATATGGGCGTCAAAACCCACGTTCTGTGCGCCTTCGACGGGCTTTAGTCAGCCCCTTCAATCGCGCAAAAATTCAGATCGCATCACCATCACAGTGGGGGTTTTGGGCAACGTTCGCGCGGACAGGGTGATGGCCGATGCATCCGTGCGGTCGATGGCAAAATCGTCCGCCAGGGCGTCCAAAAACAACTCTCGCCCGCCGATGGAAAACCAATGCATCGGGATCACCACTTTGGCCTGAAGGCGTTTCATGATGTTGATGACCGTGGCATGGGGCAGCGTCGCACCGCCGTCCACCGGCACCATCACCACATCCATGTGCCCCATCAAAGCGTATTGTTCATCCGTCAGGTCGTGGTGCAAATGCCCCAAATGCGCGATGCACAGACCCGCCACTTCAAAGATGAAAATGGAATTCCCGTGCCGTCGCACCGGGCCGCCAAAGGGCGAACGCGTGTCCGATGTAACGTTGCGCACCACCATGTCGTCCACTTTGATCCAATGCAAAGCGGGCTGCGGGCCTTGGGGCCAACCGCGCAAGATGTGGGGAATTCTGGCGTCTGGAAGGCTGGTCCAATGGGTTTCGTGGGCGTTGTTCATGGTGACGATGTCGGGCACAAAATCCACCATACCCAAGAACCCGGTGTAATCTGTGGCTGCCGACGCGCCGCCCCCTTGGATCAAAAACATCGCATGATCGACATAGCTGATGCGCACCTGTGCGATGTCCAATGGGTCCGAATACTTGGCCCGGATAACGCGCGGTTGGGGGGGATCACCCGCAATGGCAAAACACTGGCTGACCCCAGCTTGCCCCCAGGCCATCCCGGGCAGCATTAGAAAAATCGACAGGATTAATATACGCATAGCCAAAGGATAACGCGCGCGCAGAATTTGTCACGCCGTGTCGGAACCGTCAGTCCGTATCTGCGCGCCCGCGCCTGTCATGGCGCAAGCTGGCGTACAGCACGTGGGTGCGCCACCGCCCTTTTATCTGAAGATAGCTTTGCGCCACACCTTCGTACTTGAACCCAGAACTTTCCAACAACCCACGCGACGCTTGGTTTTCGGGCAAACACGCCGCCTCTATCCGGCTGAGGCCAAGCGTTTCAAAGGCATAGTCGCGCACCAAAGCGATGGATTCGCGCATGATCCCCTGGCGGGTGTGGTCTTCAGCCATCCAATATCCCAGCGTTCCCATCTGCATGGGGCCGCGGCGGATGTTGTCCAACGTCACCGCCCCCACCAGTGTGTCGCTGTCCTTCAGGAACACGAACAAAGGCAGCGCCGTGCCCGACGCGATGGCCCGTTGGGACCAATACACCCGGTTGGTGAAATTCTTGCGGGTCAGGTGATCCTTGGCCCAGACCGGGTCCCAAGGTTCCAAGAAATCTCGGTTTTGGGTCCGCAGCTTGGTCCAATCCACAAAATCCTTGTGGACGGGCGCGCGCAGCAACAGCCGGTCAGACGTAAGGGTTATCCGTCGCCGCCGGAAAATCATCACGCCGCAAGGCGTGCCTGCAAATCACGGACGCTGAACCCCTGGTCCACGGGGCCGTACACCGCCATTGCCATGGCCGGGGCGTCCACCAGGCCACCGGCAAAATCGCGCACCATTTGTTTGTCCACATTGTCGACGTGTGTAATGACTTCGTCCAGTTCGGGGACCCGGTCCCAGATGGCCACCATGCGGGCCAAGCGTTCGGCGCGGGACGCAGGGCTTTCCAGCCCCATCAGCAAACCCGCCTTCATCTGGGCGCGGGCGCGGGCCACTTCATCTTCGGACATATCATCCGCAGCGCGCTTCAATTCGTCCATGGTGATTTCGGCCAGCCCAGGCACCTGTTCGCCAGACGTGCCTGCATAAAGCGTGACAGTCCCTGTGTCGGTATAGGCCCCAGCTGACGAAAAGATCGTGTAACACAGGCCCCGCTTTTCGCGCACTTCTTGGAACAATCGCGATGACATGCCCCCACCAAACGCGGTGGAAAAAATCTGCGCGGCGTAAATGTCTTTGGACTGATAATTTGGCCCTTCGAACGCCAAAGTAAAATGGGCCTGTTCCAGGTCCTTCACTTCCAACCGTTCACCGGCTTGGAACTTGCCTGGCACAAACTGGGGCTGCTGCCGTTTCGCGCGGTCGCCAAACAAGGCTTCGGCCTGGGCCACGATGGCGTCATGATCAACACTGCCCGCAGCCGCCAGCACCATCTGGTCGGGGTTGTAGTTGTCTTCGACAAAACCCGCCAAGTCCTGCCGGGTGAAGTTGGAAACCCGTTCTGCCGGGCCCAAAATCGTGCGCCCCAGGGGTTGGTCTGGGTAGGACACTTCTTGCAGCCAATCGAAAACAATGTCGTCTGGGGTGTCCAGGGCCTGGCCGATTTCTTGCAAAATCACGCCGCGTTCCACCTCGATCTCGCGCGGGTCAAACACAGGGTTCAGCAAAATGTCGGAAATTACGTCCAGGGCCAAGGCCACGTCATCTTCCAAAACCCGCGCATAATACGCGGTCATTTCCCGGCTGGTATAGGCGTTGATATACCCGCCCACATTTTCAATGGCTTCAGCGATTTGAAGCGCGTTGCGGCGCTTGGTGCCTTTGAAGGCCATGTGTTCTAGAAAATGCGCAATCCCGTTTTGCGCTTCCGCTTCGTGGCGTCCGCCCGCGTTCACCCATATCCCGACAGAGGCGGATTTCATGCCCGGCATGTTTTCGGTCACGATCCGCATACCATTGGACAGACGATGTATTTGAACACTCACGAGGCGATCCGGTCCTTAATCAATGCTTGCAATTGGCCCAGATCGTCCGCGACCTCGGTCATCCGTTCTGGTCTGTCATAAAGGTCCCCCATGCGTGGGGGAAGGGGCGGACGAATTTTTGTCGCCGCTTCCACAGCATCCGGGAATTTGGCGGGATGCGCAGTGGCCAAGGTTACCATGGGGCTGGTGCCCAGGTTTTCCTCCGCCACATGGTACCCGATGGCCGAATGGGGACACAGCAATTCGCCAGTATTGGCCAAGGCGGACGCAATGGCCGCGGACGTGGCGTCTTCGTCGCAGCGCCCGCTGTCGAAGTGATCTCGAAGCGCTTGCATGGCCCCTTGGCTGATCTTGAAACCGCCCCCCTTCAGGTCGTCCATCAAGGCCCGCACGGCGGCCCCGTCGCGGTCGTATGCATCAAACAACGCCCGCTCAAAATTGGACGACACTTGGATATCCATCGACGGCGAAATGCTGGGCAGCACGTCGCCCGTATCATACCGTGCGGTCTTCATGGCACGGTCCAAAATGTCATTGTGGTTGGTGGCGATCACCAGCCGGTCGATGGGCAGGCCCATGCGCTTGGCGATATATCCCGCGAAGATGTCGCCGAAATTGCCCGTGGGCACGGTGAAGCTGACGGACCGATGCGGTGCGCCAAGGGCCGTGGCGGCGCTGAAGTAGTACACCACCTGGGCCAAAACCCGCGCCCAGTTGATGGAATTGACCCCGGCCAGTTTCACGCCGTCGCGAAAATCCAGGTCGTTGAACATGTCTTTTAGGCGGGCTTGGCAGGTGTCAAAACTGCCGTCCACGGCCAGGGCGTGCACGTTGGCATCGACCGGCGTGGTCATCTGGCGGCGCTGCACTTCAGACACGCGGCCATTGGGGAACATGATGAACACGTCCACGGCGTCCAGGCCCTTGAACGCCTCAATCGCCGCTGATCCGGTGTCGCCCGACGTGGCCCCAACGATGGTCACCCGGTCGCCACGCCGCGACAGCGCCACTTGGAACATTTGGCCGATCAGTTGCATGGCGAAATCTTTGAACGCCAAAGTGGGCCCGTGGAACAGTTCCAACAGGTGATGGTTGGGGCCAAGTTGTTTCAAAGGGGCGCGTGCGGCGTGGCCGAAGCCTGCATATGCCTTTTCGATCACATCGCCGAATTCACTGTCGGTGAAGGTGTCGCCCACGAAAGGGCGCATGACGCGAAACGCGATGTCTTCGTACTGCAGACCTGCCATGGCCGCGATGTCAGCATGGGACAAGGTCGGCACGGTCGCTGGCACATACAGGCCCCCGTCCCGGGCCAACCCGGTCAACATCGCATCTTCGAAAGTCAATTGCGGGGCCTGTCCCCGGGTTGAGACATAGTCCATCGGCACGGTCCTTACGCCTGTCGTTGGCGCTGTCGGTAGAGGAAATAGAGGGTCATGAAAAGCCAAATCCCCGCCAGCGAAAACCAGGTGATGGCATATTGCAGGTGATCGTTGGGGATTCCATCGGTGCCCACGGGCAAAGGGGCCACCCCATCGTCGCCGTCCACCGTCCGGGCGATGATCAAAATCGGATCGGCCTGCAAGTGATCTGCCAAAGTTGGCACGTCGCGCGCGAACCAGATATTCGCCGCCAGGTCGTTGTCGGGGGTGAAACTGTCCACCTCTTGCGGCCAATGAAGGTTGCCCGTGACCGTTGTGGTCCCCTGGGGTGCGGACGGTGTTTGACTGCTTTGCACCGTGACAAAGCCCCGGTCCACCATGATGCGCCGTCCGTCTTCGGTCTGAAACGCGTTGATCAAACGATACCCCGCCCCCACCCGTTTTTGGGACACCAGCACGCGCACTGGGCCTGGGATAAATTGCCCCGTTGCGCGCACAGGTAAGAACCGGTCGGATGTGGGATCAGGCTGGGCAGGAACGGCCACAGGTGCGGCGGTGATGCGCCCTGTGATGTCGCCCAGGACGGTTTCTTTCCAAGCCAGGCGCTGCACCTGCCAGAACCCCAAAGACAGCAAAATCACCACCCCGATAAGGCCCAAAAGCCCAACCCCAATTGCACGCATGCTTGCCCCCCAAACTGCAAAGGGTGGCCGCAGCCACCCTTCGAAACAATCATATGGCGTTCAAATCAGTGGGACCCGCCCCACAGATACACGGCTGCGAACAAGAACAACCAAACCACGTCAACGAAGTGCCAGTACCAGGCAGCCGCTTCGAACCCGATGTGATCGTCCGGTTTGAAGTGGTTTTTCAAAACCCGCAGCAAGCAGACCGTCAGGAAGATTGTGCCCACCAGAACGTGGAACCCGTGGAACCCCGTGGCCATAAAGAAGTTCGCGAAGTCAATTTCGCCCGAGAAGGTCCAGCCATCCACCACGATCAGTTCGCGGTATTCGTATGCCTGAAAGCCGGTGAAAATCACCCCCAGAACAATTGCCGCGATCAGCCCGTTGCGCAGGTCCAAACGGTTGTTGCCGTGCACCAATGCGTGGTGCGCCCATGTGGCCGCACACCCCGACAGCAACAGCAAAAGCGTGTTGATCAGGGGCAATTCAAACGGGTTCACGGTGTGGTATTCCGGCTTCACATATTCCGTGCCCACGTATTCGTACATGGGGTACAACTGGTGCTTGAAGAAGGACCAGAACCAGGCGGAAAAGAACATCACTTCGGACATGATGAACAGGATAAACCCGTACCGCAGACCGATGCGCACCACCGGGGTGTGATCGCCCACTTGGTTTTCGGCAACCGTTTCAGACCACCAAGCAAACATAACGTACAGCACGCCCGCCAAGCCAATCAGGAACAACCAGGGCCCGGAAAAGGTGATGCTGCCAAAGAAGATGGTCATGTCGGCGCTGGACATCCATGCAACGGCGCCAAACAACATCAAGAACGCGGCGACTGCACCGGCCAAGGGCCAAACAGACGGGGCGAGGATGTGGTAATCGTGGTTTTTTTCATGTGCCATAGTGGGCCTCTTTGGACTTAGTTCAGTCGGGTCTGTGGGTCGGTTTCGATCTGCGCGGTTTCTTCGGGCAGGTCAATTTCATAGAATGTATAACTCAGCGTGATGGTGTGGATGTACTGGCCTTCGCTGTCGTCGACGATTTCAGGATCGACAAAGAAAGTCACCGGCATCTGCACCCGTTCACCAGGTTGCAGCACTTGTTCTTGGAAGCAAAAGCAGTCGATCTTGCTGAAAAAACCGCCTGCTTGATACGGCGTAACGTTGTAACTGGCCGACCCTGCGATGGGGCGGTCCGTGGGGTTGTATGCCTCGTAAAAGGCCAGGCCCGTTTCACCAATTTTCAGCTTCATGGTCCGGTCTTCCGGCGGGGCGAATTGCCAGGGCATGCCCCGATCCAAAGACGCGTCAAAGCGAATGGTGATTTCTTGATCCAACACAACGTCGCTGGCGTCTTCTGCCACGCCAGTGATCCCGGAAAACCCGGTGACCCGGCAAAACCAATCGTAAAACGGAACAGACGCCCAGGCCAAGCCGCCCATCAGCACCACAACGCCCAGTGTTTGGGCCAATGTTTTTTGCACGCCCGTCATGATCCCTGCCCTTCCAAAGCGGGCCGCACCACGTGGTCAAATCCTTCCACGGGTCCCGCGTTGCGCAGTTTCACAAGGCTGAGGGTTACCAAAAGCACCATCAATCCCACCAGGCACAGGGCCACAGCAGTGTTCCGGCCTTGGCGACGCTGGTGCAGATCACTTTGCTTCGCAAAACTCATAGCCAGCCCCCGAACATGCCCAATGGGCCGATCAGGCTGCCAATCAGGATCGCGCCAAACAGCAGGGCAAGATAGAGCAGCGAAAATTTGAAGAACGCCTTTTCCACAGCGTATCCGTCCGCCTCCGCCACGACCTCGTCACGTTTGGAAATGCGGATCGCGTCGCGCATGAAAATCACGGTGCAAACGATGGCTGTGATCAAATAGACAATCCCCCCCAGCCCAACAAAAGCGGCAGCCAAGGCAAAGACCGACAGGATGATGGTATAGACCAGGATGTGTTTGCGGGTGGCCGGGCGTCCGTGCGTTACGGTCAGCATTGGCACCTGCGCATTGTCATAGTCCATGCGCGTGAACAGCGCCAAGGCCCAGAAGTGCGGGGGCGTCCACAAGAAGATCAAAGCAAACATCAGCACCGCTTCCAGCGACACGCTGCCCGTCGCGGCAACCCAGCCCACCAGCGGCGGGAACGCACCAGCGGCCCCACCGATCACGATGTTTTGCGGCGTGCTGCGCTTCAGCCACATGGTATAAATCACGGCGTAAAAGAAGATGGTAAAGGCCAACCACCCGGCTGCGGCCCAATTGGTGGCCAAACCCAGCATCACGACGCTGAACCCGGCCAAGGCAACGCCAAGCGCCAATGCGGCGTCGCGGGTCACACGCCCTGATGGGATCGGCCGCTTTTGGGTGCGCTTCATCACAGCGTCCAGGTCAGATTCCCACCACATGTTCAGCGCACCCGCTGCACCGCCACCCATAGCGATGAACAAGACCGCGCAAAACGCTTCCACTGGATGCAAAGACCCAGGTGCTGCCAACAAGCCGACAAAAGCCGTGAAAACCACGAGTGTCATCACCCGTGGTTTCAGCAGGGCCCAGAAGTCGCCGAAAGTGGCGTCGTATTCTGGGGCGTTAAGGCTTACGTCGGTCATCAGAACCCGGCCCTAGTTTGATGCCAATTGAAGATCGGCGGGATCAACCTGAATGCCAGCAAATTCCGCCTTGGCCCGTGCCAACCACGCGTCGTATTGGTCTTGGCTGACCACTTTGACCGTGATGGGCATGTACGCGTGATCTTTGCCGCACAGCTCCGAACACTGACCAAAATACACGCCTTCTTTTTCCGCTTTGAACCACAGTTCCGCGATGCGCCCAGGCACGCCGTCTTGCTTCACGCCAAAGGCCGGGATGGTCCACGAATGGATCACGTCCGCGCCGGTGACTTGCACCACAACTGTTTTATTGACGGGGACAACCATCGCGGTGTCGGTGGCCAGCAAATATTCATCTTCGGCATAGCCAAATTCGGCCAGTTCCTCTTTCGCCAGCATGATACTGTCGAACCCGAAGCCTTCATCCACGTATTCATACCCCCAGTACCACTGATACCCCGTGGTCTTGATGGTCAAATCCGCTTCTGGGATGGTTTGCTGTTTGAACAAGATGGGCAGCGATACGGCCCCGATCACCACCAAGATCGCCACGGGCACCAAGGTCCAGGTGATTTCCAACAACGAATGGTGGGTGAATTTTGCAGGCACCTTGTTGCGGTTTTCTGCGAATTTCCAGCAGGCATAGGCCAGAAGCGCCGTCACAAACACAGAGATCAACGTGATGATCACCAACAAGAAATTGTCCAGGAAGATGATGTCGCGCATCAGTTCCGTGGCGGGGGCTTGAAACCCGATGCCCGCAGGTTCGGGCTTGCCCAAGGTTTCCAATCCGGTGATGCCGTCTTGTGCCAGGGCAAAACCCGGCAAGGCCACAAAAGAGAGCGCCAAAGGCAGTTTCGAAATCCGCATGTGTGAACCTTTCCAAGCACAGCATTCGATGTCAGTCGCACGACGGTATACCGTCGCATATTTGCTTTTCGCTGCCATGAACCATATCACGCCATAACACGCAATTGGTTATGCCGCGTCAAAGAGACGCCATGGGCCAAAAAACCATTCCCCGGGGACCTTACCATGGCTGAACAGGCATTCACTCCGTTTGAAACGCACCTTGATCTGGACGCCACGCGGCGAATCTTGCGCGATGCCCTGACAGGCGCCGACGACGGCGAATTATTCCTGGAACGCAACAAGACGGAAGTGATCGCCTTTGACGATGGCCGGGTGCGCACCGCCAGTTACAACGCCACCGAAGGGTTCGGCTTGCGTGCTGTGAAAGGCGAACAAGTGTCCTACGCCCATGCGTCAGACATTTCCGAAGGCGCGATATCGCGGGCCGTTGGCACAGTGCGCCTTGCCATCGGCGACGGGGGCGGCGTTATGGCCCCCGGTCCCGCCAAAACCAACCAGCGGCTGTATTCGGACCACAACCCCCTGACCGACGCGCCCTTTGCGGGCAAGATCGACCTTTTGCAGCAGATCGACGCCTATGCCCGCGCGTCAGACCCCCGCGTGGTGCAGTGTTCGGCCACCATTGCCGCGTCCCACCAAGAAGTGGCCATATTGCGCGCTGACGGCGATGCTGTGTCTGACACACGCCCCATGGTGCGGCTGAATGTGTCCATTATTGTGGACCAGGACGGGCGGCGCGAAACCGGATATGTCGGCGGCGGCGGGCGGTATGGCCTGACCGGGTTGATGGACGCTGCACACTGGAAGCCCGTGGTGGATGAAGCTTTGCGCATTGCAGTCTTGAACTTGGACGCAGTGCCGGCCCCCGCTGGCGTGATGGACGTGGCGCTTGGCCCGGGTTGGCCCGGCATTTTGCTGCACGAAGCAGTGGGCCACGGTTTGGAAGGCGACTATAACCGTCGCGGCACGTCTGCCTTTGCAGGGTTGATGGGACAGCGCGTCGCGTCGCCCGGGGTGACAGTGTTGGACGATGGCACAATTCCAGACCGGCGCGGGTCCATTACCGTGGACGATGAAGGAACGCCGTCTGCCAAAAACACTTTGATCGAAGACGGCATCTTGGTGGGATATATGCAAGACCGCCAAAACGCACGGCTGATGGACGTTGCCCCCACGGGCAACGGACGGCGCGAAAGCCATGCCCATGCCCCCATGCCGCGCATGACCAACACCTATATGCTGGGGGGCGACGCCAACCCGTCCGACCTGGTGGCAGACATCAAAGACGGGATTTACGCCGTGGGCTTTGGCGGCGGACAGGTGGACATCACCAGCGGTAAATTTGTCTTCAGCTGCACAGAAGCCTACCGCGTGGAAAACGGCGTGAAAGGCGCGCCCATCAAAGGGGCCACCTTGATTGGGGACGGGGCCACGGCGCTGAAACACATCCGCGGGATCGGCAACGACATGGCCCTGGATGCGGGTCTGGGCAACTGCGGCAAACAAGGGCAATGGGTCCCCGTGGGCGTGGGCCAGCCGTCGCTTTTGATCGGCAACCTGACCGTGGGCGGCGCGGGTTAATTTGGTGCTGTGAATTTTATTCGCATTTTTCTGACTGTCTTTAACTTCTGTTAACCATTTCAACTTTAGGGTGAAAGGGTAAGACGGCGAGGTTGCGCATGAACGGATTGAATTCTTCTTCCGGTCACCCCCCACTCCCACCCACTTCGGAAGCCGATCTGGTTGCGCGGCTTCGCCTCTTACGGTCCCGCCGGGTGGGACCAGCCACATTTCACCGATTGATTTCTGAACACGGGTCCCCTGAAGCTGCCGTGGCAGCTTTGCCAGACATCGCCGCAGATCGGGGCGTGCGCGGATATCGCGCGTGTACTTGGGCGGCGGCCAAGGCCGAATACGACCTGGGATGCAAACTGGGCGCGCGATTGTTGGTGCAACACGCGTTGGATTATCCATCTTCCTTGGCTGACATCGCCGATGCCCCACCTTTGATCTGGGCCATGGGCAATGGGGACGTTTTGCACCGCCCCATGGTGGCCTTAGTGGGCGCGCGCAACGCATCATCGAACGGCACGCGCATGGCCAAACGGTTGGCGGGCGAATTGGCCGAAGCGGGATTTACTGTCGTGTCTGGCTTGGCGCGGGGAATTGATACAGCAGCGCATATCGCCAGCCTGTCCCACGGCACCGTGGCCGTCTTGGCCGGCGGCGTGGATCACGTATACCCCGAAGAAAACGCGCATTTGGGCAAAGATATTTTGTCCCAAGGGGCACGGGTGTCCGAACAACCCATCGGTCTGATTGCCCAAGCCCGGCACTTTCCACAGCGCAATCGCATCATTTCGGGCCTGGCCCAAGCCGTGGTGGTGGTGGAAGCCGCGGCAAAATCCGGAACGCTGATCACCGCACGCCAAGCCTTGGATCAAGGGCGCGACGTGCTGGCGGTGCCGGGTCACCCCGTCGATGCCAGGGCCGCAGGCTGCAATATGCTGATCCGCGACGGGGCCACTTTGGTGCGCGGGACCGACGACATCATCGCCCTGTTGGACACGCAGCACGCCCTGCCCCAACCCGCACATGTGGTTCAAATTGCAGCTGAAGCACCACGAACGTTTTTCCAAAAACCCTTGGCCGCAGCCGCGCACTTGCACCAAAAAATATTGGACCGATTGGGACCCGCCCCCACGGCCGAAGACCAACTGGTGCGCGACCTGAAAGTGCCACCCGCGCAAGTCGCCAGCGCCCTGGTGGAGTTAGAGCTTGACGGCACGGTCGAACGCCAACCCGGCGGTACCGTCACAAAAATTCCCCGCAACTAATTTGGCCAAATCACCAGACGCTACATTGACAATCCGGGGACTGCCGCCATTTTGACGGTCCATTGAGCAGCGCAGAATTGGGTGTCACGCATGGCAGTTGTTGTCGTAGAATCGCCGGCTAAGGCTAAGACAATCAACAAATATTTGGGATCGGACTATACCGTTCTTGCCTCGTACGGGCACGTGCGGGATTTGCCCCCCAAAGACGGATCTGTCGATCCAGACAATAATTTCGACATGCTTTGGGAAGTGGCGTCCGACAGCAAAAAGCACGTCAAAGCCATCGCCGACGCTTTGAAGACCGACAACGAATTGATCCTGGCCACGGACCCCGACCGCGAAGGGGAAGCCATCAGCTGGCACCTGGAAGAAGCGCTGCGCAAACGCAAAGCCATTAAAAAAGACACGCCCGTCAGCCGGGTGGTGTTCAACGCCATCACCAAGTCCGCGGTGACAGAAGCGATGAAAAACCCGCGCCAAGTGGACCAAGAACTGGTGGACGCATACCTGGCCCGCCGGGCCCTGGACTATCTGGTGGGGTTCAAGCTGTCGCCCGTGTTGTGGCGGCGTCTGCCAGGGGCCAAATCTGCGGGGCGCGTGCAATCGGTGTGCCTGCGCCTGATCGTTGAACGCGAGATGGAGATCGAGGCGTTCAAAGCGCGCGAGTACTGGTCGGTGAAATCCACCCTGTCCACACCGCGCGGGCAAGAATTTGAAGCCAAACTGGTGACCCTGTCCGGCAAGAAATTGGACAAGTTTGACATCGGCAACGAAACCGAAGCCGAACTGGCGGTGCAAGCCATCAGATCGCGCGATTTGTCCGTCACGTCCGTCGAAGCTAAGCCCGCCAGCCGCAACCCATCCCCACCGTTCATGACGTCCACTTTGCAGCAAGAAGCCAGCCGCAAATTCGGCTTTGGCGCGCGCCAAACCATGGGATCGGCCCAAAGGTTGTACGAAGCGGGATACATCACGTACATGCGGACGGACGGCATCGACATGGCCCCCGAAGCGGTCACAGAAGCCCGGGACGCGATCAAATCCCGTTATGGCGCAGAATACGTGCCCGGCAGCCCGCGCATTTACAAAAACAAAGCCAAAAATGCCCAAGAAGCCCACGAATGTATCCGCCCCACGGACATGACCCGGGCCGCCAAGGACCTGAAGGTGACCGATCCCGATCAGGCCAAGCTGTACGATCTGATTTGGAAACGCACCTTGGCCAGCCAAATGGAAGGCGCGCGGATGGAACGCACCACCGTGGACATCGGCAGTGCGGACGGCCAAGTGGGCCTGCGCGCGACAGGTCAGGTGGTGCTGTTTGACGGGTTTTTGCGGGTCTATGAAGAAGGCCGCGACGACGTGGTGGTGGATGACGATGACAAGCGCTTGCCGCAGATTTTGCAGGGCGATGCCACGGCGAAATCATCTGTGACGCCCGAACAACATTTCACCCAACCCCCGCCGCGCTATACCGAAGCCAGCCTGGTGAAACGCATGGAAGAATTGGGCATTGGTCGCCCATCCACATATGCCAGCATCGTCACCACGATCCAGGATCGCGAATACGTGCGCAAAGACAAAAACCGCCTGATCCCTGAAGACAAGGGCCGACTGGTGACGGCATTCCTGTCGAATTTCTTCCGACGTTATGTGGAATATGAATTCACCGCAAATCTGGAAGATCAGTTGGACGATGTGTCAGCGGGCGACCGTGAATACCAGACGGTGTTGGACGGGTTTTGGCGGGATTTCAAAGTTTCGATCGACGAAGCGATGGACAGATCCATCACCGAAGTTCTTGAAAAGATTAACGAAGTTTTGGAACCCCATGTGTTCCCTGTCGAAGAACCCGGCGTGGACCCGCGCCAGTGCAAAAACTGCGGCAACGGACGTTTGTCCATCCGCACAGCGCGATCTGGCGGGGCGTTTATCGGGTGTTCCAACTATCCTGAATGCCGGTTCACCCGCGCTTTTGGCCCGCCTGGTGCGGAAGACGACGGCAGCGCAATCCCCCCCGATGGCAAGCTGTTGGGCGAAGACGCAGGCGACGAAATCCGTGTCTTCAAAGGCCGCTTTGGGCCTTATGTCCAGCGCGGACCCGTGACCGAAGAAAACAAGAAACCCCCGCGCCAGTCCGTCCCCAAAGAATGGAACCCGGCCGAAGTGGACCTGGAACAAGCGGTCAAACTGCTGACCCTGCCCCGCTTGATCGGCCCCCACCCTGAAGACGGCGTGAACGTCTGGGCCAACATTGGACGGTACGGGCCATACATCAAATACGCCGAAACCACGTCTGACCGGGGTGGCGTGAACGCCAATCTCGAAAACATTGAAGAGGTGTTCACCGTCGGCATGAACCGCGCGGTGCAGTTGATCGCAGAAAAAGTGGCCAGCCGCGGCAACCGCGGCAAGGCCGCTGTTCCGATCCACGAGTTGGGTGAACACCCCGAAGCGGGCGGGCCAGTGAATGTCTATGACGGCAAATACGGGCCATATGTGAAGTGGGAAAAGATCAACGCAACGATCCCAGACACCGTGAAGCCCGCGGATTTGACCCTGGCCCAAGCCGTGGATTTGATCGCCGAACGGGCGGCAAAATCTGGCAAGAAAGTTGCCAAGAAAAAGGCCCCCGCGAAAAAGAAAGCAGCGGCCAAAAAGAAAGCCTAAGCCAAATGTGCGGGCGCTGCCCGCGTGGTTTTTGTGATGCAAAAGGGGGCTGTCAGCCCCCTTTCTGCCCTTTGCAGGGCATTCAATCCCCCCAAGAGTATTTACAAACAAAAGAAGCCTGCGGTCTTTCGCTTGGGCCACACCCGTTCTAAACCAAGGCAGTTTATTTTTCGGGGGTGCCATGAAAAAGATTTACGGATCAGCGGCAGATGCCTTGGACGGCGTCCTGTTCGACGGAATGTTCATTGCAGCGGGCGGGTTTGGTCTGTGCGGGATTCCAGAACTGTGTTTGCAGGCCATCAAGGAGGCAGGCACGAAGGACCTGACGTTTGCGTCAAACAATGCAGGCGTGGATGATTTCGGCATCGGCATTTTGCTGCAAACGCGGCAAGTGAAAAAGATGATCTCGTCCTATGTGGGGGAAAACGCCGAATTCATGCGACAGTATTTGTCGGGTGAATTGGAATTGGAATTCAACCCCCAAGGCACCTTGGCCGAACGCATGCGGGCTGCAGGCCACGGCATTCCAGGGTTTTACACGAAAACCGGTGTGGGCACCGTTATCGCCGAAGGTAAAGAGCACAAAGAGTTCCCCACCGGTCAAGATGGCGCCATGGAAACATACATCATGGAAACCGGCATGTTTGCCGATCTGTCCATCGTCAAAGCGTGGAAGGCGGATGAGACCGGCAATGCCATTTTCCGCAAAACCGCGCGGAACTTTAACCCGCCCGCGGCCATGTGCGGCAAGACCTGCATCCTAGAGGTAGAAGAGATCGTGCCGGTGGGGTCACTTGACCCCGACAGCATTCACTTGCCGGGCATCTATGTGCACCGCCTGATCCAAGGCACGCACGAAAAGCGGATTGAACAACGTACGGTTCAGGGGGGCTGAAAACATGTGGGATCGCAACCAAATGGCCGCACGGGCGGCGCAAGAATTGGAAGACGGGACGTATGTCAATCTGGGCATCGGCATCCCAACCCTTGTGGCCAACTACATTCCCGAAGGGGTGGAGGTGACGCTGCAATCGGAAAACGGCATGCTGGGCATGGGGCCTTTCCCCACGGAAGATACCATTGATCCAGACCTGATTAACGCGGGCAAACAGACGATCACCGAACTGCCGCAGACCGCCTATTTCGACAGTGCCACCAGCTTCGGCATGATCCGCGGCGGCAAGATTGCCATGGCCATCTTGGGGGCCATGGAAGTGGCCGAAAATGGTGATCTGGCCAACTGGATGATCCCGGGCAAGCTGGTCAAAGGCATGGGCGGCGCGATGGACCTGGTGGCGGGCGTCGGTCGCGTGGTGGTGGTGATGGACCACACCAACAAGAAGGGCGAAAGCAAACTGTTGAAGTCCTGCACCCTGCCCCTGACGGGACAAGGTGTGGTGGACCGGATCATCACCAATTTGGGTGTTCTGGACGTGGTGCCAGGTGGTTTGCAAATCGTGGAAACCGCGCAAGGTGTGTCCGAAGACGACCTGCGTGCGGCAACCGAAGCCACACTCGTCTGAACGTCACTTGAAAACGCAGGCGTCCGTCACTTTGGCGGGCGCGACTGTGCACAACGTTTTGGCCACGCGCCAAGCCCCCACCACCTTGGGCACATAGTCCCGGGTTTCCGCAAAGGGCGGAATGCCATCATAGCGCAAAACCGCCCCTTCGCCCGCATTGTACCCCGCCAAGGCCAACAGCGGATCTTGGGAAAACAGCGACAGTAAAACAAACAGGTATTCCATGCCGCCGCGAATGTTTTGGCTTGGGTTGAACCGGTCTGCCACTTCAAACCGCGCGGCGGTGGCGGGCATCAGTTGCATCAGCCCCCCGGCCCCTGCGCGGCTGACCGCTTTGGGGTTCCCACCCGATTCCGCCCAAATCACCGCCACCGCAAAGGCGGGGCTGACTTTGTATTGCTGTGCTGCAACCTGCAAAGCCGCGTTGTTGTCTTTTGCGATGCGGGCCAATGTGGCGGCCTGGGGCACTTGGATCGGCGTAACGCCTGTGGGCGGCACCACAGTCAGGGCTTCTGCCAGGCGCAGCCGCGCGGGGTTTGCATCTTGGTATTCCGTGGAAATGCGGTCCCAGAACCAGGCATATTTTTCTTTGTAAGGCCCAGACGTCGCCGGTGCCGGTGCACTGGTGGGCGCGGCTGGCGCAGGTGCTGCCGCTGTGGCCCGCCGCGTACCCCGCACGGTGGGGGAGGCATTGCGCACCGTGCGCCGCGGGCTGGCGTTGCCAGGGGCACCGGGTGTGCTGGGGGCAAATTGCACCAGTTGCGCGTCAAATTGGCGTGGGGGTACTGGCGCAGGCCCCTGGCCCATCACCGGCAACAAAGATAAGGCAAGGGCCGTGATCATCTGCTCGATCCTCTTGTTTTGTTGGCGATAGCACAGTTTGCCTACCTGGGCCTAGGGGCTTCACCACCGCCAAAGCCATCGATTTGTCGCAGAATCTGTCCGTCCCTGCCCCATTCCTGCCCAAAACGGATGGCGATAAGGGCGCACACATCCGATGGGACCGAACACATGGCACGCAAATCATTGATCAAAGACACCTCTGGGGCCGTTACCTTGGACTGGTTGATCTTGTCTGTCGCCGTGGTGGGATTGGCGGTGGTTGTCCTGTCGCAAGTGTCGTCCACCGTGTTCGGCCCGGATTTTGGCACCGCAACACCGACCAGCACGGCCGACACACACTAAACGTCCCATCGATCCAAGAAATTAACATTTTCTAACAAATTGTCTCATTCTTGCCTTTTTGTTGTGCCACCCCTTGCACAAATAAAAGGCCACCCGGTGTTGGAGAGCGCTGGCAAGGCCCCGATCAGGCAGGATATAGATATGGACACTCGATTGACCACCGAGGGCCCGACGCTGCAAGTGTGTCTTGCAGCACGTGACCTAAGCGCATTTTCCCTTTTGGTGGAAGACTTGCATGCAGAACTGGGTGAAAACTGGGGCGAGTTGACCCTGGACGAAACCGCCGATTTCTTGAAAGACCCCATCGCCGCGACGATGGCCCTGCTGATTGTGGCCGTCGACGAAGATGACCGCACCGACAACGGCTTGTTGGAAGTGGAAAAAATCGTTTCCATGGCGCGCCGGGTCGGGTTGGCCACATTGTTGGTGGCCGAGGATTTGACGGACCTGGAAATTTATCAGCTGACGCAGTGCGGCGCGACACCCCATGTCGAATATCCACTGCAAGAAGGTGATTTGGCCATCGCCCTGTCTGATTTGGCGCCCGAATTGGCCAAATCCCTGGTGCAAAAGGCCGCCAAAGGGGAAGTCTTCGCCATTCAAGGAATTTCCGGCGGCGCTGGATCGTCCACTTTGGCCGTGAACCTGGCCCGCGAATTGGCCGCCTTGGACAAAGGCACCGTGTGTTTGATCGATCTGGACGTACAATTTGGGTCCATCGGTGTGGAATTGGGCCTGCCCAGTTCAGAGGCCGCTTTGGACCTGCTGTTTGATGCCGACATCATTGACCCGGCCTGGTTGAACGCGACGCTGACGCCATTTGGCCCCAACATGCAGGTCTTGACCGCGCCCGAAGATGTGGTGCCGTTGGACACCATCAAAACAGACGGGCTGACCAAGCTGTTGGCATTGGCGCAAACCCAATTTGATTTTGTCGTGGTGGATATGCCAAAAACCCTGTCCGGCTGGACCCATGTTGCCTTTGATTGGGCTGACACGGTGTTTTGCCCCGTCACCCCCGGTCGCAAATCCGCAGCTTTGTTGGATCGCTTCCGTCAGACCTGTTTGGGCGAAGGCCTGCCGCTGGAAAAGCTGCAGTTCATTGTCAACCGTATGGACAGCGACAAAGCGGATCATACCGAAATGGAACTGGACCGGATGAGCGTTGCCGCAGGCAAACCTGTGGACATGGTGTTGCCCAACGGTGGGGCCTTCGTGGGAAGCAGCACATCTTTTGCACCCATGTCATCGGTGGATCCCAGCAACGCTTTGGGGCAGGAAATTTTCCGCATGGCCACGATGATCGCAGATCGCCGCGTCCTGGTGGCATAAACAGGCCATGCTGCATTTCGGAAGTTTTTCCGACTATTTGATCCCGAAACTGGCCGCTGAACACAGCGGCTGGTGGACCAGCGGGTGGTCGATCATCAGCGCATTCTTCGCGTGATGGGCTTTGCACCGTGGGCGCTTGTGGGCCTGCTGCCCCTTGCGGCCTGGATCACATGGGATGATTGGCATCACAGGATAATTCGCAACGGGACGGTGCTGGTCTGTGCCTTGGTCTTTGTCCTTTTGGCAGTGCTGACCTTACCCGCGGCCGAAATGGCTGTGCGCTTGGCCGCCGGTGCTGTGGCGGCCGGGCTGTGCGCAGGGCTTTGGCACCTGGGGCGTATGGGGGGCGGCGATGTGAAGTTGGCGGCTGCCCTGGTGCCGTTTGTGGCCCCAAACCACTGGGCATTCGCGTTTGTGACTTTGATCATCTTGTGCGCCGGTCTGGCCGTGGCCGCGGCAAAGATGCAAGCGGGTCGCCCCCTGCCCTTCGGCATTCCGCTGGCTTGGGCGGTCTGGGCCGCGCAGCTTGCCGCGCTATGACGCGCGCACCGGCACCATCGTGCCCTGCAAAATCGCAATCAATGTGTCACCGTCGAACACCTCTGCCTGGGTGACCATCAACCGGCGCCCGGGCTTTATAACCTGTCCCACAGCCCGCAGGGGTCCCTTCGCAGCCGGGGCCAAAAGGTTGATCTTCATTTCTGCCGTCAGCACCTCCATCCCGTCATCCATCAGGCTGAGCGCGGCATATCCCGACGCGCTGTCGCCGATGGCAAAGGTCAGGGCGGCGTGGCCAAACCCGTGCTGTTGCTGCGACGTTTCGAGTATCGGCGCTTCGATCACCACCTTGCCGTCGCCCGCAGACACCAGCGTTGCCCCCAAGGTGGACATCATGGATTGGCGGTCAAAACTGTCTTGAATACGTTGCATGGTTTACCCCCTGGGCATCGGCAGTTGGGTCACTGTGGTCCCCGTCAGAATGGCCTGCGCGCCAGGTGCCATCAACCCCGACAAAGCCGGTGACGTTGTGCACAGCCCGCCTGTATAGGTGCCAAAGGCAGGAACCAACACCCGGACGTCGTCCACCAAAAAGGCAGCGCGGCTGATGATGCGACCCCGCACCGGCAGGCGCACTTTGGGGTGATAGTGCCCGGACACCTCCCCCACCTGATCCGTCGCGATGTGGCGAAACACCAGCGGTCCCAAGGCCAAATCTGCCAAGTGGTCGCCGCCAAATTCCACGGGGCCAGGATCGTGATTGCCTTCAATCCACACCCAACGGCGGCCCGATTGCAGGCGCGCAATCAACATCCGGTCACTGTCGATCAAGGCTTCGGCCGCGGCCAGATCGTCAAAACTGTCCCCCAAGCATATGACCGTGGCGGGGTTCAGTGCCTCAACCTCGACCGCCAAAGCGTCCAGCGTTTCGCGGGTTTCATAAGGGGGCAGCATCGCGCCGGTGCGCCGCGCGATGCGATCAGATTTCCCCAGGTGCAGGTCCGACACACACAACACCCGTTGATCCGCCCACCAAAGCGCGCCGCTGGAACGCGCCGTCAGGGTTGTGGATTGAAAGGAAAAGTCCAGCGCATTGTTCATGGTTCGTTCATGTCAGACTTGCCCCCCCGCGTGCAAGGCAAATTCAGAACGGCACGGCCCAACGTTTGGGCGCGTCCACCTGGTCCAGGCCCGATGCAGTCATCAACCGTTCCGTTTCTTCCGCCAGCAAACGTTCTTCTGCCAACCCCTTCACCGGCACACGCCCAGGTTCCAGGAACAATGGTGCCGCCAGGGGTGTCACCCGGTCCAATTCGCGCAGATCAATCCGGTCCCCAACGCGGGCCAACATTTCTTCGATCCGGCCAAAATCCACCAGACCGCGCAACGCTTCTTCCCGTGTGATCTGCATCAGCACATGATCGGGGTCGTATTTGTGCAAGGTGTCGTACAGGATGTCAGAACTGAACGTCGCCTGACGCCCAGTTTTGCGGTTCGACGGCAGGTTGCGTTCGATCAGCCCTGCAATGATCGCGCTGGCCTTGAACGTGCGTTTCATCACGGCGTTGCCTGCCAACCAGGTGTCCAACCCGTCGCGCATGGCGTCCGGCGTCAACAGCGACCAAGGATCCGTCAAAGGATCCAGCGACCAGATCAGCGTGGCATAATCCGTGGCCACAAAGCCCATGGGCCCCAGCCCCTGCCCTTCCATCCCCTTGGTCAACAACAGCCCCAATGTCTGCATCGCGTTGCGCCCGGCAAAGCCGTACACCACCGTCTGCGCGCGCCCGTCATGGGGGAAGCTTTCAATCAGCAACCGATCACGGCGCGGCAGTTCGCTGACCTTGCGCTGCAGCGCCAGCCAGTCGCGTGTGTGGTCTGGCAAGTCCGGCCAATCGTCCTGGCGAAACATGTCCAAAATCCGCGCGGACAACTGGGTGGACGTGGCGAATTTCGTGCCTAGGAACGTAGCCACCTTGGGCTTTTTGTCGGCGCGACGGGTCACTTCAACCGTCATTTCGCGCAGGCCTTCGTACCGCACGATCTGCCCGCCGATTAGGAACGTATCGCCAGGCGTCAGGGTGGCGGCGAAGCCTTCTTCCACCTCGCCCAATGGTTTGCCGCCTGCGCGGTTCTTCAGCCGCACTTTCAGCGTGTCTGTGTCTTGGATTGTGCCGATGTTCATACGAATGCGCTGCGCCGCGCGGGGATCGCGCAGTTGCCACATTCCGTCGGGACGCTGCAACAGACGCTGCCACTTGTCATAGGCGCGCAAAGCGTATCCCCCGGTGGCGCAAAATTCCAAACAGGCGTCAAATTCCGCCCGTGTCAGATCATGATACGCCCCTGCCGTGGTGAATTCCTGGTACAAGTCATCGGCTGAAAAAGGCCCTGCGGCAGCCGCAATCAAGATGTGCTGGCACACCACGTCGCGCGGCCCGCGTCCGCGCCCGTCGCCATCCAAATCGTGGGCCTTTACCGCCTGCAACGCGGCTATGCATTCCACCACTTCGAACCTGTTTGCCGGAACCAACAGCGCTTTGGACGGGGCATTGTACCGGTGGTTCGCCCGCCCAATGCGCTGCACTAAGCGTTTGACGTTTTTCGGCGCACCGATCTGGATCACCAAATCCACGTCACCCCAATCGATCCCCAAGTCTAAACTGCCTGTGCACACGATTGCCCGAAGCGACCCGTCCACCATGGCCGCTTCCACCTTGGCCCGCTGTTCTTTGGACAGTGATCCGTGGTGAATCCCAATGGGCAAACCGTCTTCATTGGCCAGCCACAGGTTGTGAAAGAACAGCTCTGCCTGGGCGCGGGTGTTGTGAAAAATCAGCGTGGTTTTGTGCGCCTTCACCTGATCCAGGACAGCAGGAATGGCATATTTCGCCCCGCCCCCAGACCACGGCGGTGCGTCCTGCGTGTGCAACATTTGAATGTTGGGGTCGGGCCCTGGATCGGCTTGGACAATGTTGCAAGGATCGGGGTGCCGGGCCAAAAACTTGGCAATGGCGGCGGGGTCTTCCACCGTGGCAGACAAGCCCACCCGACGCAGATCGGGGCACATGGTTTGAACCGCCGCCAAGGCCAACATCAACTGATCGCCCCGCTTGCTTTCCGACAAGGCATGGATTTCATCGATGATGATCCGCTGCACCCCGGCAAACATGCGCGGCGCGTCTTCATAAGACGTCAGCAAAGCCAGGCTTTCCGGCGTGGTCAACAATATGTGCGGCGGGTCCACCCGTTGGCGCTTCTTTTGGGTGGCTGTGGTGTCACCTGTTCGATCCTCTATCCGGATATCCAGGCCCATTTCATCCACGGGCGTGCGCAGGTTGCGCTTGATGTCGGCAGCCAAAGCCTTCAGCGGCGACACATAGAGCGTGTGCAACCCCTTGTGCCGGTTCTGCGCCAAATCCGCCAAGCTGGGCAAAAACCCCGCCATGGTTTTGCCCCCGCCCGTGGGGGCGATCAACAAAGTTGCCGGATCCGCAGCCCGCGCCACCATGTCCCGCTGATGGGGGTGGATGGTCCAGCCTTTGTGGGCGAACCAGTCTTCGATCTGCGCGGGCACCTTCATGGGTCCGGACATAGCATGCCCGGTCAGGTGAAAAAGGCCAGAGTGTCAGATTGGAATGATCGGGATGGGGCCAGTGCGATCGTCGGTGCGGGTCACGTCGTCCCAAGCGGTGTCATAGCCCAAGTCCTCTAACGACGCGATGGATATGTCAGCGGCGGTTTCTGTGTCATCAATCTCGGGCGTCATGAATTCTGTGCCGAACCGATCTTCATCCCAGTGCCCTTCGGCAAAACCGTCCGCTTCCACTTGAATGGGCACGCCGTTCATGGCCAGCAGATCGCCTGCGGCACTTGAACTGTCCTTGTACGCCGCCGTGGCATTGACCCCGGTGAACCGGCCGCCGTCTTGGGCCGTGACGCGCGACAGCCCCTGTTCTTCCCAAACTGTGCCAAACCCCAAGGCGTGAAACATCTCGTGCAAGACTGTGCCCTGCCACCCGCCTGTGCGCAACAGTTGGTCAATATCCCCTTGGTCAAACACAAGGTTTGCCGTGGCTGGCAAAACGCTGTCTGTGCGCACATCCAAAACTTCGGCATAGGCCAAAGTGCGGTCGGTCCCGTCGATATCATCCTGAAAAACCGAAATGCGCAGATCGTCGATGTTTTCACCATCCACAACCACATCGGGCACATCTTCCAAAATCAAAGCACTGATAAAATCAGCCGACGCCAGAAGGGCGGCTTGTTCTTGGGGTGTCCAGTCGCCTTCGAACTGCAATTCGACGTTGTACCCGTCCTGCGGGCCCGCCCTGTACCGCGCCACCACGTCATCGCGAACGGGGGCTTGGAATGGCACGTCGTCGGATCTTTCATCGCGCGAATCGTCATCGGCGGCAACCGTATCGTTTTGGTCTGTGTCTTGGGCCATGGCATCC
>JAHDDS010000001.1:31451-52735 GCA_020629235.1 Planktomarina sp. | reverse complement strand
GCTTCCAAAATCGCTGACCCCAGATCCATCATCCCCATCATCGTCATCTGCGCCGTCTGATGTCAGCGGTTGCGCGACAACCGCGTCCGACAGGGCCATCGACACCAATCCAATAAACAACCAAAAGGGCAACATAAGAACACACCATGAAAACAACGCTGGTGCGCGCACTGTACGCCAAGATGGCGCGAACCCCTAATCACATTGTTCTGTAGGTGATTTTTGGCGGGGCGGGACCGCCCGCCCCCACGATTTATCCATCGACATCGCCGAATGGCGGATCAGGCCGTCAGCCCTTCTGGTTCGTCCAAACCATGGGCACGACACGTGGCGGTCAAAGTGTTGGCCAGCAGGCACGCGATGGTCATGGGCCCCACGCCGCCTGGAACGGGCGTGATGGCACCGGCCACGTCTGATGCAGATGCAAAGTCAACATCCCCCAGCAGTTTGGTTTTGCCGGGCTTGTCAGGGTGCGGAATGCGCGTGATGCCCACATCAATCACAGTGGCCCCCGGTTTTACCCAATCGCCTTTCACCATTTCAGCACGCCCCACAGCAGCCACCAAAATGTCCGCGCGTTTGCACACCTCTGCCAAGTCTTGCGTGCGGCTGTGGGCAATGGTTACTGTGCAGCTTTCCTTCAACAACAACTGGCCCATGGGCTTGCCGAACAGGTTCGATCGCCCGATGACCACGGCTTCTTTGCCAGACATATTGCCCAGCTGATCGCGCAACAGCATCAAACAGCCCAACGGTGTGCAAGACACCAGGCCTTTCTCGCCCGACGCCAGCAAGCCTGCGTTCACCACAGACAAACCGTCCACGTCTTTGGCAGGGTCAATCCGCGCCACGACGCGGCGTTCGTTCAAATGATCTGGAACCGGAAACTGGCACAAAATGCCGTGGACGGTTTCGTCGGCATTCAACTGATCAATCAGCGCGAACAAATCTTCTTCGGAAACATCCGCAGGCAAACGGTGTTCGAACGACGCCATGCCCACTTCCACGGTCTGGCGATGTTTGGCCGCCACATAGACTTCCGATGCGGGGTCTTCCCCCACCAAAATCACGGCCAACCCAGCAGTGATGCCGTGATCTGCTTTCAACTTCGCCACATGTTCGGCCACCTGGCCGCGCACGCGGGCTGCGAATTCTTTGCCGTCGATCACTTGTGCTGTCATGTTACCTCTTCCCCCGCAGGTCCCAAGACCCACCCTTCTTTTGTTCAAAATACTCCCGCCGGAGGCGGAAGCCGCCAATGCGGCGACGCGCGCCAAGGGCCCAGATGGCCCGCGGCGCGCGATTGGTCTTAGAACAGACCTTCGATTTCGCCGTCCGCGTTCAGCATGATGCTTTCTGCGGCAGGTTTGCGCGGCAGACCGGGCATGGTCATGATTTCACCGCAGACGGCTACAACAAAACCGGCACCGGCGGACAAGCGCACTTCGCGTACTGGCACGCTATGACCCGTGGGCGCACCGCGCAATGTGGGATCGGTGGAAAAGCTGTACTGCGTTTTGGCCATACAAACCGGCAGATTGCCGTATCCCTGCTCTTCCCAAATGGACAGCTGATCCATGATTTTCTTGTCCATCACAGCCTCGTCCGCGCGATAGATTTTCTTGCAGATGGTCTGGATCTTTTCAGCCAAGGGCATGTCGTCTGCGTACAGCGTTTCAAACTTGGACGCACCGCTGTCGGCGATTTCTGCCACGCGTGTTGCCAGATCCATGGCGCCTTCGCCGCCCAGTTCCCAGTGGCGGCTGACGATGGCTTCGGCCCCTTGGCCCGCCACGTAATCCTTGACCGCTTGCACTTCTGCGTCCGTATCGTTGACGAAGTGGTTGATGGCCACAACGACCGGAACACCGAAGGATTTCAGGTTTTCGATGTGACGCCCCAAGTTCGGGCAGCCGTTGTTCACCGCTTCAACATTTTCTGCACCCAAGTCCGCCTTGGCCACGCCGCCGTTCATCTTCATGGCGCGTACAGTGGCCACCAGGACAACAGCCGATGGGGCCAAGCCCGCTTTGCGGCACTTAATGTTCAGGAACTTCTCAGCCCCCAAGTCTGCACCAAAGCCCGCTTCGGTGACAACATAGTCGGTCAATTTCAGCGCGGTTGTCGTGGCAATGACGGAGTTACAGCCGTGGGCGATGTTGGCGAAGGGACCACCGTGCACGAAGGCTGCGTTGTTTTCCAAAGTCTGCACCAAGTTCGGCTGCATCGCGTCTTTCAGCAGAACAGTCATCGCGCCGTCGGCCTTGATGTCGCGGCAGAACACAGGGCTGCGGTCACGGCGATATGCCACGATCATGTCGCCCAGACGTTTCTGCAGGTCTTCCAAGTTTTTCGCCAAACACAGGATCGCCATCACTTCGGACGCCACGGTGATGTCAAAGCCGGTTTCGCGCGGGAAGCCGTTTGCCACACCGCCCAAGGACGCCGTGATCTGGCGCAGGGCGCGGTCGTTCATGTCCACAACGCGGCGCCACTGCACACGGCGCACGTCGATTTCCAACTCGTTGCCCCAGTAAATGTGGTTGTCGATCATGGCCGACAACAGGCTGTGGGCGGATGTGATGGCGTGAAAATCCCCTGTGAAGTGCAGGTTCATGTCTTCCATGGGCACGATCTGGGCGTTCCCGCCGCCGGCGGCCCCACCCTTCATCCCGAAGTTTGGACCCAGCGACGCTTCGCGGATACACACCATGGCGTTCTTGCCAATTTTGTTCAGGCCGTCACCCAAACCCACGGTGGTGGTGGTTTTGCCTTCGCCCGCAGGTGTGGGGTTGATGGCTGTTACCAAAATCAGCTTGCCGTCTTTCTTCGACTGGACCGAATTGATGAATTTCTGGCTGACTTTGGCTTTGTCATGGCCATAGGGCAGCAGATCGTCGCTGCCGATCCCGATTTTTGCGCCGATTTCTTGGATCGGGCGTTTCTTGGCCGCGCGGGCGATCTCGATGTCTGATTTGAATGCCATTGTCAGGTTCCCCAGAAGTTGGATGACGTCACCCTTGGGCGTACGCCCTTCACCTGCAAACAACAGGGGCAAATCCGACATAGATTATGGATACTACGGCATACGAGACGGGCCCGTGACGCCCATCGGAAACCCGTGGGGCGCAAAATGGTCCCACAACGGCCACATCGTTTTCGCGAATCTGCCCCAGCCCTGGGACACAGACAGTCATCTGCAAAACGCCAAAAGGACCCTTGCAATGAAGAAAGCAATCAACGGTTTGATCCTGTGCATGCACGTGAATGCAGTCGCCATCGGCGTCTATCTTGTGACGGCAGTCCTGACCTGATTACCCACCCTGCCACGCCCGCTGCGTGGGCACGTGCAGGCGCAAACGATCGCCCAGGGCCAACTGGCCCGGGCGTTCCACCCAAGCGGTGACACCGCGCTTTCCTTTGGCCTTGTCCTTGAACGATTTGCCCTTGCCTGGGCGGTCGCGTTCAATGGTTTTGCCAATCTGGTGGCAGGGAAAGTTCTGCATATCCACGATCAGCGTTGTCTTATTGTCCGCCTGCAGGCGCGACGACGGCGGGATATGGGAAAAATCCTTCAGCCCCTTCACCACGATCGTTGCCCCCAGCCAGGCCGGGTTGAAATCTACAAGGCCCAGATCGGCGGCGATTTGATCAATCTCTTCTTGGCTGACGATGCTAAGCTGCCTGACATTTGCAATGGGGGTGCCCCGGCTGTGCTGGCCCAACACGCGACTGTCAGATGCGCGCTGCCGCCCCGAATGCGGCGCGGACACCGGACCGTCCCAATCCAAGTCCAAGGCATCCACAGCAAAGCCGTCCACTTCGGCCGTGGTGCGGGGTTTGAGCGCCCCCAGCCAAGTGATGTCGCAAAAATGGTCAGTCGGTATCAGCGCGGGCATTGATCTGTCCTCCAATGGCTGCAAGCTGCCTGGACAGATCCCCCTTTGCAATTGCAAACGCCACAAAAAGAAACCCCGGCACTTTGGCCGGGGTGTTCTGTTTTATGCCGGTTCAGGGTCAAGGCCTGGGTCTTGCGACTTGGGCTTCGTCTTGGGGATCGCTGTCACAGACGGCGCGTTGCCCTGGTCCTTGTCGGACGTTTCATCGTCATCAGGTCCCGCAGGCGGATCGCCCCGCATAACCCGTTTGATGTCTTCACCCGTCAGCGTTTCATATTCCAACAAGCCTTGGGCCAAGCGTTCGAATTCTGTCTTGTGCTTTTTGATCAGCTTCAGCGCGGTTTCATATCCGTCTTGGATGAATTCACGGACTTCCGTTTCGATCAATTCCTTCGTGGCAGCAGAGACAGAGAACCCGGACGTCCGTCCATTGTACCCTTCTGCGGCTTCGGAATAGTCGATGTTGCCCACTTTGTCCGACATGCCCCACCGCATCACCATGGCGCGCGCCATTTGGCTGGCTTGTTGGATATCGCCCGATGGGCCAGACGACACGCGGTCTTCACCGTATTTGTAAATCTCGGCTGCTTTGCCCGCCATGGTCATGGCCAGCTTGTCCACGCATTCGTCGCGGTGCCACTGCATCTGATCCATTTCCGGCAAGGACATCACCATGCCGCCCGCATTGCCGCGCGCGATGATCGTGGCTTTGTACACGGGATCGCAGCCGGGCAGTTTGATGCCCACCAAAGCGTGCCCCGCTTCGTGATATGCCACTTTTTCCAATTGTTCTTTCGTGCGGACCATAGACCGACGTTCTGCGCCCATCAGGATTTTGTCCTTGGCCATCTCGAACTCGTCCATTGTGACGAAACGCTTGCCCACGCGGGCCGCCATCAAGGCTGCTTCGTTCACAAGGTTTGCCAGATCAGCCCCGGAAAACCCTGGCGTCCCCCGCGCAATAATGCGCAGGTCAACATCTGGGCCCAATGGCGATTTGCGCGCGTGCACGCCCAAAATCTTTTCGCGGCCGCGAACGTCTGGGTTTGGCACCACCACTTGGCGGTCGAACCGACCTGGGCGCAGCAAGGCAGGATCCAGCACGTCTTTGCGGTTGGTGGCGGCGACGATGATGATGCCTTCGTTGGCTTCAAAGCCGTCCATTTCCACCAGCAGTTGGTTCAACGTCTGTTCGCGTTCGTCATTGCCCCCGCCGTAACCGGCCCCGCGGGCACGGCCCACGGCGTCGATTTCGTCAATGAACAAAATACACGGCGCATTCTTTTTGGCTTGTTCGAACATGTCGCGGACACGGCTGGCGCCCACGCCCACAAACATTTCCACAAAGTCAGAGCCCGAGATAGAAAAGAACGGCACGCCAGCTTCGCCTGCAATAGCGCGCGCCAGCAGCGTTTTACCAGTGCCGGGGGGGCCTTCAAGCAATGCCCCCTTGGGGATCTTTCCGCCCAGGCGGCTGAACTTTTGCGGGTTGCGCAAAAATTCGACGATTTCTTCCAACTCTTCCTTGGCTTCATCAATGCCGGCCACATCGTCAAACGTAACCTTGCCGTGCTTTTCGGTCAGCAATTTGGCGCGTGACTTGCCAAAGCCCATGGCCCCGCCTTTGCCCCCGCCTTGCATGCGGTTCATGAAGTAAATCCACACCCCGATCAAAAGCAGGATCGGCAGCAACGACACGAACAGGGCCTGTATGCCCGACCGTTCTTGGGCTTCGGCGCTGACTTCAACATTTTTGTCGATCAACAAGTCTGTGACTTCGGCATTGGGCGGCACGATGGCCACAAAGGTTTGCCCGCCTGCGCGGTACACCACCTGTTCGCCGTCGATGGTGGCGCTGGTGACGGTGCCCGCCTCCACCGCTTCGACAAAGTCAGAATAGCTGCGTTCATTATTTGCAGGGGTGGTGTCGCCCGAAAACAGACGGAAAAGCGCCATCATGACCAAGAACAGAACCAGCCAGAAGGCGATGTTGCGCATATTACCCAAGGGAATCTCCTCTCCACAAACGGGGAAACACCCCCGTGCGGTCTGTGCCTTAAGATAGAGATGTATGGGCTGACTTCAATGACCAAACGATGAATGGCGCACGGGACGGATCAGCGCAGCTTGCCCAGGCCCCGCCAGAAGCGCATCGCCCTGCCACAGCCCCGGCAAACTGCAGCGCGCGGCAAAGGGCAGATCAGGCAAGCTGGACCGCAACGCCGCCTGGCCCTGCGACCCCAAGGCTGCCACCGTGTGCGATGGGTCGGCGCCGTCGTAATTCCAGCGTCCGTCCCACGGGGCTGCACCCACAGCATGCACGTCCTGAACCGCAACGGGTTCGCGAAACAGCCACAAATGCACCCCGTCACGGTGGCTTTGCACACCGCCCAAGGTGGCACCCTGGGCGTGATCCATAAACGCGCGCAGGCTGTCAAAACGCGGCGGATAAATCGCCCCCCCAATGCCCTGGATCAACTGCGCAAACAGGCGGGTTTGCGTGTCCACGGGGAAGTCCGCCAAAGCACCCAAGTCCAGCGATGCGCAGCCCAAAACAGTCTGACCACACGCGGCCCATGCGCGGTCCACCAGCCAATCCAACGCTTGGGCCGACCCGGCCATTCGGTGGGCCGTGGCCCCCAAATTGTCTGGTGTCAGACCCAAAGCCGCCAAGTCCGGGGCCGCCTGGCGCAGGCGAATACGGGCAAAGCTGGGGTCTTCGTTGCTGGGATCGTCGATCCATTGGGTCCCCGATGATCGAAGGTATTCGCGCAAATCCGCGCGACTGGTCCCCAACAAAGGGCGCAGCCACGTAACACCGTGATGATGGGCCACCGGGGCCATCGCCGCCAAGCCCACCACCCCGGACCCGCGCGCCAAGCGCAGCAAGAAGGTTTCGGCCTGATCGTCTTGCGTGTGACCCAAGGCGACCTGCGACAGGCCCCGGTCCTTGGCCCAATCCGCCAAGGCGGCAAACCGCGCGTCACGCGCCCGGGCCTGAAGGTTGGGTCCCGCCAGCAGATCGACGGTCAACGTCGCGTGGGAAAGACCGAGGTCGGCACAGAACTTCGCCACCCCTGCGGCTTCTTGGGCGGACCCTTCCCGCAGTCCGTGATCCACGGTGGCCACTTCAGCGGGGCGTCCCAGCTCCACCGCCAGCAACCGCAACAAAGCCAGTGAATCCCCGCCCCCAGACACAGCAATTCCAAGCCGGGCGTTGGTCAGGGTGGCATCCGCCCAAGCCCGCAAAGCGGACAGGTCGATCATTCACACCCCAGATCAGCCATGGCTGCCAGGGCGGCAGCCGCGGCAGCACTGCTGGGGAAGCGAAATTCCACCTCTGCCAAGGTTACGCAGGCTTCTTTCGTTCGGCCCAGTTGGTTGAACGACAAGGACAGTTTGAACAACGCATCCGCCGCCAGAACAGATTGTGGATCGGTAGAATAAGACGACAGATACGCCCGCGCCGCATCGCGGTGGGCTTCTAGATCGGCGTGGGCTTCCCCCATCAAGTAAAATGCTTGCTGGGTCAGCGGCCCCCCGGGATAGCTTTCTGTGAAATCCGTAAACACTTCCACAGCCGACGCGGGATCGCCCCCGTCCAGTACAGCTTTGGCGGCGTCAAATTCGCGCTGTTCGGTCACGGTCAAAACAATGCCACTTGCCAGCGGCGCGTTTTCGGACGGGCTGGCGATGGACGCACCATCACACGACGGGTCCAGCGCGCACAAACGGGCGTCCAAGGCGGCAAGGCGCTGTTCAGACGACGCCGCCAGCTGCGAGATACGAAATTCCAACTGTTCAAGCGATTGGGTCAGCGACTGAAGCTTGGCTTCAATCTGGGTGACGCGGTCGATGATCGCCCCATCGGGCAACTGCCAGGCCGTGCGGGTGGTTTGCATTTCCGCGTTCAGCGCCCGCATGTCGCCGCGCAATTTGGACAGGTCTTGGCGGATATCGGCAAACGTGTCCGCCGCAAGGGGTCCAGACAGCGCGCACATCACAAAAGCAAACAGATGTGCGCGCATTGTGTCCCCTTTGTTTAACTGATGCCCCCGGCCAATACGGTCACGGCTCGTCGGTTCTTAGCATAGCAGCCTTCTTCGCTGCAAACCTCTGTCGGGCGTTCTTTGCCGAAAGACAACGTGCGGATGCGGTTCGGGTTGATCCCGCCGGCCACCAGATAGTTGCGCACAGCTTGGGCCCGGCGTGCGCCAAGGGCCAGGTTATATTCCCGTGTGCCTTGTTCGTCCGCATGGCCTTCGATCACCACGCTGTAAGACGGGTTATTGCGCAGCCAGGCGATTTGCCCGTCCAGCACCTGTTTACCCGTGTCGGTTAAGGTGTGTTGATCCACTTCAAACAGCACCCGGTCGCCCACTTTGGTGCGGAAATATTCCGGCGATGCGGGGCTGAGCGTCGTTTGCGTCACCACGGGACGGGTGGGCGCAGTTTGCGTTGAAGCTGGCGGCTGCAAGTCAACGGGCCGGGTGGCTGGGGTGGTGTTGACGAATTCTGCGTCATTGGTGCCGAAGATCTTGGCACATCCGCTTAAGGCCAAGGCGGCCACGGTCAGGGTGATATAAACTTTCATGGCGTCTGCGCCTCCAATGGTCATGTTTACCACACTGCCCGGGGTTATGCCCAGGCAGTGCCGATCAAGATTACTGCACCGGGCCCCACGTGGGGTCAGATGCGGGGGAACTCAGCTTTACAGACCGCAAGTTGCGCCCTGTGATGTCGACGGAATACAGGCCCGGCGCACCGCTGGGGCCTTGGGTTTCGCGGGTGAACATAATGACCCGCCCGTTGGGGGACCATGTCGGCCCGTCATCCAAGAAAGACGCGCTCAGCAGGCGTTCGTTCGACCCGTCTACGCGCATTACGCCAATGCCGAAGCGGCCTTTGGTCTGCTTGGTGAAGGCAATCAAATCCCCGCGCGGCGACCACACCGGCGATCCATAGCGGCCCTGGCCGAAGGAAATGCGCTTGGGCTCGCCGCCAGAAATGGGCATCACGTACAACTGCTGCGTCCCTGACCGGTCACTTTCAAACACGATGCGGCGCCCGTCGGGCGAAAAGCTGGGGGCTGTTTCAATGGACGGCGCATTGGTCAACCGGGCCGACCGGGCCGATGCAACGTCCAGCAAGAAGATGTCGGTGTTGCCGCCAGTTTCCAAGGAATACACCACCCGGTCCCCATTGGGTGAAAACCGCGGCGAAAACGCCATGGCCCCTTGGGGCGTGGGCAAGGCCCGGCGCTGCACGTTGGCCAAGTCCATCAAATAGATCTGCGGAAATCCGGATTCATAGCTGGTGTACAAAATGCGTCGTCCGTCCTTGGACACACGCGGGGCAAACACCAAAGAATTGCTGTCCGTCAAAAACTGCACATTGGCCCCGTCATAATCCATGATGGCCAAACGCTTACGGCGGTTGTCCTTGGGACCTTTTTCAGAGACGAACACCACTTTGCTGTCAAAATATGGCCCTTCGCCTGTGATGCGGCTGTACACTTGGTCGGCCACCTTGTGGGCCATGCGCCGCACTGCATTTGCAGACCCCGCCAGTTGCAGTCCTTTGCCCAATTCTTTGCCGGAAAAGATGTCAAAGACCCGGAACTTCACCGTCAACTGCCCGCTGCCGTCCACGGTCACGGCACCGGTGATCAAAGCTTGGGCGTTGATCGCGCGCCAATCGGCATAGCGCACAGGTTCGCTGAACGTGCTGCGTTGGGCCACAAAACTGCTGGCGGGCAATTCGCGAAACAACCCGCTGCCCGTCAAATCCGCCGCCACAACCCGCGTCAGCTGTTCTGCGACAGACCCGGCTGCCCGATTTTCCGCTTCAAACGTGGGGATGGCATAGGTCAGGGGTTCGATCACCCCATCCGTAATTTCAATTCGTAACGGGCCGCTTTGCGCTTGGGCCGACAGCGCCGTCCAAACGGTAAAAAAGAAAATGGCCAAAAATCGCATCATTTCGCCCTCATGCTTTCGGGGTTGAACACCAGTTCCAAAGACCGCCAGAATTCATATTTTTCTGTCGGCAAATCGAAGCCTTCCGCGCCACATTCCAAAATGCCACGACGCGCGGCTTCGAACGCTTGATCTGCACCTACGCGGGTGCCTTCCAACGTTTCTATCAACTGAATACTGCTGGGCACCGGACGCCCATCGCGGGTCAAATCCACGGCCACAACGATCTTGCTGGCCAAGGCGTCCGTGGACAGGGACCCGACGTTCCAACAGTGCATCTGCAACTGCAAGCCCTGCAGTTCAGCGCTTGTCAACGGCTCTGGCGCGGCGGGGGTTTGACTGCCCCCTGCCATGGCTTCAGCCAAAGCGGCTGCAACGGCAGAATCGTCCGCCGCTTGCGGGGCCGGGTCTGCGGTTGGTGTCGTTTCAGGCGCAGGGGTGGCGGCAGCAGTCCGCACCGGGCGCGCTTGTGGACGCGGTGCTGTTGTCGGCGCGCCGCTGGGGGTTTGTGCGTCTGTCACAATCTCTGTCGCTGTGGCGACCTGCGCGTCAGCCACTTCCGCCACGGTGGCCGTGGGATCGGTTTCCCCTTCAACGTCCTGGTCCGCCACACGTTCGGCAGGGCGCGGCACCGGACGCATCGTGGTTTCCGGTGCCACAAATGTTGCCACTTCTGGCGCAGGCGCAGGCTCCGGCTCGGGTGTCGGTTCTGGCGCAGGCGCAGGTTCCGGCGCAGGCTGCGGTTCTGGCGCGGGTTCTACTGTCGGTGCCGGTTCGGGCGCAGGGGCCGGCGCGGGTTGCGACGGCGTTTGTGGTGCGGGCGTGGGTTCGGGTTGCACTGGCGCCTCTGGCGCAATCTCAGGCTCTGGCGCAGGTGTGGGGTCGGGCGTGGGGGTTTCAATCTGGCTGGCTTGGGTTTCTGCCACCACGGGCGTTTCCACCTGTTGGGTCGGTTCCAAATTGAACACATCGGCACTGACCAGCGTGACCGATGTCACCTCAGGTTCTGGATGGCGTGGGGCAAAGGTCAGCCCCACAGCCAACCATCCCACTAGGCCCACATGCCCAATCGCCGAGATATAGGTGCCAGGTCCCATAAGGATCAGCCCCCGCTTGCCCCAAGATCCGGCCCGCCGATATCTGTCACAAGGCCGATGTCCGAAAACCCAGCGGCATTAAGCGCGCCCATGACTTCCATCACCCGGGTATACGGGATCGATCCGTCCGCGCGCAGATACACACGCTTATCTTCGCGCGCTTCTGAAATGCCCTGCAGTCGGGTGATAAACGCATCCGAGGGCACTTCGGTGGTCTGGATCAAAAGCGTGCCGTCTGCGGCCACAGTGACCGTCAACGGTTCTTCATTGTCCCCGGGCAACGCCGTGGCTGCCGTTTTGGGCAATTCCACAGGCACACCCACCGTCAACAAAGGGGCTGCCACCATGAACACCACCAACAACACCAGCATCACGTCCACAAAGGGCGTGACGTTGATTTCGGACATGGGGCGCATCCGGCGGCGGCGCGACCGCCCCCCGCCCCGACTGGATTGATGCAAACCAGCGGCCATGGATCAACTGCCCAACTGACGGCTAAGGATGGTGGAAAACTCGTCAGAAAACGCTTCGTACCCGGCGATGATCTTGTCGCTGTCCGCGCTCAACTTGTTGTAAAACACCACTGCAGGAATGGCGGCCAACAGGCCGATGCCCGTGGCCAACAACGCCTCGGCGATGCCGGGGGCCACCACCGCCAAGCTGGAATTCTGCTGTTCAGCTATTTCCACGAAAGCATTCATGATGCCCCACACCGTGCCAAACAGGCCGATGAACGGCGCGACGGATCCGATGGTGGCCAACGTGCCCAGACCAGACTGCAAACCGTCGGCGGCTTTGGACAGGCTGACATCCATGGATCGCTCAATGCGCGCCTGCGCGCCTGGGATCATCGCCCCGTCGTCGCGGTGCGACCTGCGCCATTCGCCCATGCCTGCGCTGAAAATTTCTTCCGATGGATTTCTGGGCGTGGCACCCACTTTGTCGAACAACGCGTCTAGGGGCTGGCCCGACCAAAACGCCTCATCAAACCGTGCCGCAGCCCGGCGCGCTTTTGCATAGGCCAACCATTTGTTGATCGCCACAGCCCAAGCCCAAACGCTTGCCAAAATCAGCACCACCATCACCAGCTTCACTGGCAAGGTTGCACGGGCAAACAAGGCCCAGATCGAAAAATCGATGCCTGCTTCCATAATTCCGCCTCTGTCTTCGCCACTTTTGCGCGGCGTTATTAATTCGCGTGTAGCAGAATAGGCGACAATCCACCAAGAAATAACGGGGATTGTTTCGATTAATTGATCATATTGCGCATGATTTCAGGCAATCGCACGGGGTTGCCCCCTTCCCCGATGGCCACGATTGTAACATTTGCCGTGAACACCAGGGTGCCGTTGTGGGCAATGTCTTGGCGCAGCACCCACCGCGCAGGGGTGGCCCCGTCCACGGTTGTGGTCACCTCCAACATGTCACCCAGGCGCGATGGCGCCAGGTAATCGGCTTCAATGCGCCGCACCGCAAAAACGGTGCCTTGGTCTTTCAGGGCCAACTGGTCGATCCCCAATTCAGCCACCCAAGTGGACCGCGCCCGTTCGATGAACTTCAGATAATTGGCATGGTACACGATCCCGCCCATATCTGTGTCTTCATAATAAACCGTCACTGGGAAAGTATGCTTCATTGCACCGCCCCCACCCGCGCCGCCAACCGCAAGGCATGGCTGGTGTCCTGGCTGGCCGCTGGCATCACCGGGTCATAGGCCGCGCGCAAAAGGGCTGAGATGTCGGGTCGCAAAATCGTCGTACCATTTTCCAATATCGCCAAAGGGGATTTATCGCGAAAGGCGGTGTCGGACCAAAGCACCATGGATTGGACCACCTGGCTTAACGCCAACACATCGGCCGAAACCGCCGCCAAATGATCGTCCATGCGCAAAAATACGAAACAGGCTTTGATGGCCCCGGCATCGTCGAACCGAAAAATGCGGTACTGATTGGCGTCAGCTGTTTGCAGCCTTTCCACCAGTGGCCCCAGGTCTGGGATCAACCGGTCCAGGTCTGGCACGGCGGGCAGTTCAGACCAGTCGCGAAAGAAAAACACCATGAAGTTGCTGCCCAATTCAGGGTCGGTTTCAGCCAACTTATGGCCTGACGCTGCGCAAACCGCTTCCAACGCGCCCTTCACCACCGACAGCGTGGCGTCCTGCACCCCAAACACGATGGGCGCGATGGGACGCCCCCACCGGGCAAAAACAAACTGCCCGTCCCCCCGCGTGAACAGCGCTTCAATCTCTGTCGCGTCCAAATCCCAGCCCCTCTTCATTTTGCCAAAAATACCTGCGCCGCAGGCATCTGGGCCTAACCAAACAGATCGCTTTGGCCCTTTGGCATCGGCAAGCCCAAGTGATCCCACGCCTTTTGGGCCAACATGCGTCCGCGCGGGGTGCGCTGGATCAGCCCCATTTGCAGCAGATATGGCTCTATCACTTCTTCCAGCGCGTCGCGGCTTTCAGACAAAGCGGCCGACAGCGTTTCCACACCCACAGGCCCCCCACCGTAATTTTCGGCCACCAAACCCAGGTACCGCCGGTCCGCCCCGTCCAAGCCCAATTTGTCCACGCCCAGCTTGGTCAAGGCGTGATCGGCCATGGCCCGGGTGATGGTTCCGTCGCCTTCGACGATGGCAAAATCCACCACGCGCCGCAACAGCCGCCCTGCGATCCGCGGCGTGCCCCGCGCGCGTTTGGCAATTTCGCGGGCACCGGCTTCGTCTGCGGGGGCCCCCAGCAGCTTGGCGTTGCGGGTCACAATCTCGAACAATTCATCCGGCGTATAATATTGCAGCCGCGTCGGAATGCCGAACCGGTCGCGCAGGGGCGTTGTCAGAAGCCCAAGCCGCGTGGTGGCGCCCACCAAAGTGAAGGGTTGCAACTCTATGCGCACCGTGCGGGCCGCAGGCCCTTCGCCAATCACCAAGTCCAGCTCAAAATCTTCCAGCGCCGGGTACAACACTTCTTCCACCACCGGATTTAACCGATGGATTTCGTCGATGAACAAAACATCGCGGGCTTCCAAATTGGTCAAGATCGCGGCCAAATCCCCCGCTTTGGCCAAGACAGGCCCGCTGGTCATCCGAAAATTCACCCCCAATTCGCGCGCCATGATCTGGGCCAGTGTGGTTTTCCCCAAACCGGGCGGGCCGTGAAACAACGTGTGATCCATCGCCTCGCCGCGTTGGCGGGCGGATTGGATGAATACCGCCAAATTCGCCCGCGCTTCTGCCTGACCGATGAATTCCCCCAGTGTCTGGGGGCGCAGGGCCTTGTCCACGTCTTCAGGTTGGGCGTCAGGGCGCAATGTGGGATCGGGGGCGGTCATGGGTGGGGATTACCCCTTTGGGGCCAAGCGGCGCAAGGCCAGGCGGATCAGGGTGCTGGCATCCGCTGTGGCATCGTCCCCCAAAGCTTCTGCCACAGCACTGGCGGCATCGCCCGGCGCATAGCCCAGGTTCGCCAACGCAGACATGGCGTCGGCCTGGGCAGCAGGTTCGGGGGGCGCAACTTGGGCCACTGGTTCCACCACCACACCGTCATCTGCCCCGCTGTCCAGCGCGGGCGCGGGGCCTGCGGCCATGGCCATCACACTGGGGGCCTTGTCTTTCAGTTCGTTCACCACCCGCTGCGCCGATTTTGGCCCAACCCCCTTGGCGGCTTTCAGGGCATTCCAGTCCCCCAAAGCGATGGCGCGGCTGACACCGTCGGGCCCAAGCGCGCCCAATATCGCCATGCTTGCCTTGGCACCAATCCCTTGGACCGACATCAACAGGCGGTGCCATTCCTTTTCCACCAAGCTTGGAAATCCGAACAATTGCAGCAGGTCTTCGCGCACCAGCAGGTCTGTATACAGCGCCGCAAACTCGCCCACACCGGGCAAGGCCGCCAGCGTCCGGTCAGAGCAATAAACCAAATACCCCACCCCGCGCACGTCCATCAGCAGGTGGTCGGGCCCTTTGAAGTCAATGCGCCCCGACAGCTTCCCGATCATGCGGCCCCCTTGGCCAAGGCCGCCGCCAACTGCGTGGATGATTGCATGTGGTGGGCGTGACAGATGGCGATAGCCAAAGCGTCGGTGGCGTCGGGCCCTGCCAAATCCACGCCGGGCAGCTGCAAGCGCACCATGTGTTCCACTTGGGTTTTGTCGGCATGCCCCACACCCACCACGGCCTTTTTGACAGCGTTGGGGGCGTATTCGCCGATGTCCAATCCCGCTTGGGCCGGCACCACCATGGCGATGCCCCGGGCCTGGCCCAACTTCAGCGTCCCCGCACCGTCACGGTTCACAAATGTCTGTTCCACTGCAGCCGTTGTGGGGGAAAAGCAGCTGACCACGGCGGTCAATTGATCAAACAGGCTGGACAATCGCTGGCCCAAAGGTCCTGCGGCACTGGTGCACTGACCATTGGCCACGTGTTTCAGACGGCTGCCCGCAACGTCCACAATCCCCCAACCGGTGGACCGCAGCCCCGGATCAATGCCCAAAACCCGCATGCTTGCCTCGCCTTTTGTATTCGCTTCCCACCCAGTAGCACGAAAGGAGAACATCGCAAAGACAATTTAAATCCGACAGGATATCGCCTTCACCCGACACAAATCTCCATTTCCGCCATCCAAACGCGTAAATCCGACAAAGATATCGGCAAAAAACCGCTTAAATTCAACGGATTAAGGCAGAATTGAGGCATGCACAAAAAACATATCGGTTATGCAGTTTTAGTCTCTTGCTGGACGCGGCTGCCCCCCCTAAATGCCCCTCATCACCAAGCGGGATTGGCCCGCCCACGAAAAGAGAAGGTTCCGCACCATGGCACTGATTGACACGATCCGCGTCGCTCCGATTGCAACCCCTTTCGCATGGGTTGCCTCTGTTCCCGCCAAGCTTGTGGCTTGGAATGAAGTCCGCGCCACACGCGCCGCACTGTCCAAGTTGACGACACGCGAATTGGAAGACATCGGCCTGATCCCAGGCGACATTGACCGCATCGGTCGCTGAAATATCGCCCATCGGTCTGGGGATTTCTCCCTCCCTACCTGGACCATCGGCGACAATGAAACGCCGCGCTGCCCTCCCTCAGCGCGGCGTTTTCTTTTGTCACCGCTACTGACGCTTAAGGGTCAATGCCGTCCATTCGCCAATGTCTTCGCGGTGGGCCAGCGTCATGCCTTGTTTGGCATAGACGTCCACCACGTCTTCGGCCTGATCCACCAAGATGCCCGACAAAATGGCAATCCCGCCCGGGGCAATATGATGGGCCAGTGTGGGGGCTAAATCCACAAGCGGGCCCTTCAAAATATTTGCAAAAATCAGATCAAACGGGGCCGCCGCCGCCAGATCGCTGTGGTCAAACCCAATGGCTTCCAAACAGTTCACCCGCCCATCCAAATCATTGGCTGTGACATTGGCCACCGCCACGTCCACGGCAACCGGATCAATGTCGCTGGCCAGCACCGTCGGCGCACCCATTTTTGCCGCCGCCATGGCCAACACGGCTGTGCCGCACCCCAAGTCCAATACCTTGTCAAAACCCTGGCCCGCATCCAGCAGCCGATCATAGGCGCGCAAACATCCCAGCGTCGTCCCGTGGTGGCCCGTGCCAAACGCCATGGCCGCTTCAATCAACAACGACACGGCCCCCGTCGGGACCTTGTCCGCATCATGGCTGCCGTAGACAAAAAACCGCCCTGCTTCCACAGGTGTCAGTTCGCGGCGGACCTTGGCCACCCAATCCTGATCAGGCACTTCTGAAACGACAAAATCCTTGGCCCCGTGGGCCGCTGCCAACAACGCCAGGGCAATCCCGTCAGGACTGTCCAGAAAGTATCCCCCCACTTCCCAGTGACCGCTTCCGTCTTCAATTTCAAAGACACCCACGCCGGTGGGTTCAGGGTCCAAGTCTTCCAATGCCAAACCCAAGGCTTCGGCTTGCGCCTTCCCGGGCAAGGTCGTCAAAGCGGTAAACGTTGGCATGGGGCAATCCTTAACTTCTTTTGTTGCCCATACACTCCCGCCGGAGGCACCGCAAACCCCGGATGGGGTTTGCCAAATATCATGCGCGGCCCGCCCGGGCCGCCCATCAGGATGGGTACATCAAACCTGTGCCACACCGATGGGACAGGTGACGCCTGTGCCACCAACACCGCAATACCCGTTGGGGTTTTTGGCAAGATACTGCTGGTGATAATCTTCGGCGTAAAAGAACGGCGGGGCGTCCAAAATCTCGGTCGTGATGGCGCCGTACCCCGCCGCCCGCAGTTTTGCGGCAAAGGCATCGCGGGTGGTTTTGGCCGCAGACGCCTGGCGGTCCGAAAATGTGTAAATCCCAGATCGATATTGCGTGCCACGGTCATTGCCTTGGCGCATCCCTTGGGTGGGGTCGTGGCCTTCCCAGAACACCTGCAACAGATCCTCGAAGTTCGTTTTTGCTGGATCAAAGATCACCCGCACCACTTCGTTGTGGCCAGTTTTGCCGGTGCAAACCTCTTCGTATGTCGGGTTGGGCGTGTGGCCACCGGCGTATCCCACCATTGTGGTGTGCACCCCCGGCAAATTCCAGAACATACGCTCAACGCCCCAAAAACAGCCCATGCCAAACATGGCTTCCTGCATGCCGTCGGGTACGGGACCCTGCAGCGCGGTGCCATTTACAAAATGGGTGCTGGCTGTGGGGATCGCGTGCGGGCGTCCGGGCAACGCGTCGTCCGCACTGACCATCCGTGATTTGTCGCCGCCAAAAAACAACATCGCATTCCCCTTTTCTCTTTGGTGCTTGGGTCATGACATAGGGCGTCACCCCCGAAGTCCCAACTCATTGAAATATCGTTTCACGCCCCTGTGCAGGGTGACGCGGGATCAGGCAGGACAGCACCAGGGACACCAGGGCCATACCCGCCGCCAGGGCAAACACCGCCATCGGGGACCCAACCCAAAGCAGCCCCAACATCACCGGCAACCCCACAGCCGCGATGTGATTGATTGTGAATGCCACCGCCGCCGTGGGCGCGATATCGGCCGGGTCAGCGATTTTCTGGAAATAGGTTTTCAAGGCCAGCCGAAGCGCAAAGAACATGTTGTCGATGACGTACAATACGGCGGCCACCTGCCAGCCCCAATCGAAATAAAATATCCCGGCATAGGCCAGAAAAACCACCGTCAGCCCAATGTATTCCACCATCAAGGTCAGCCGTTCGCCGAAGACTTCCACGACTTTGCCAAAGACCGGGGCGATAAAGATGTTCATGGTCAACGTGATCAAGAACACGCCTGTGATTTCGTGAACGTCGAACCCGAACTTTTCCACCATCATGAAGGCGGCGAACACCAGAAAAATCTGCCGCCGCGCGCCGGACATGAATTGCAGGCCATAGTACAGCCAGTACCGTTTGCGCAGAATGATTTGGTGGCGCTGTGCGACGGGCGCACGAAACTGCGGATAAGCCACCAAACAAAACAGTGCGATCACCGTCGTCACCAAACCCGAAGCCATATAGGCTTGGTTATAGGACAGACCAAACCGTTCCCACGTCAGCACAATCAAGACATAGGCCACAAAGGCCGAAGCCGATGCAACGCTGACCATCTGCCCCAACCGCACCGGCGCGCGTTTCTTTTCGATCCACTGAAGTTGCAGCGATTGGTTCACCGTTTCGTAGTAGTGAAAGCCGACGCTGGCCAGAAACGTCACCGCCAGCAGCCCCCCGACACTGGGAAACCAAGCCGTCGCTGCCGATGCAACGCCCAACAACAACAGCGACAATACCCCCAGCAGTTGTTCGCGGATAAAGATCAACAGAAACACGACCGCAAAGGACAGAAAGCCCGGAATTTCGCGGACCGAATGCAACAGCCCCGCCCCCGCCCCATCCATCTTGGCCACTTCCACCATGAAGTTGTTCAACAGGGCGAACCACACCTCAAAACAAAAAGGCATCGCCGCTGTCATCACAAACAACAGCGATACTGGACGCCGCCACAGCGGCAAAGATTGGGCTTCAGCCAAGGTCATTTCACGCATGGGTTTGGCTTATGCCTGCGGCGCAGCCGGGGAAAGGCCAAAATGCGCAGGACCTGTCAGCCCCGCGTCACCAAACGGTCCAGCCAAGTGGTAACGTCCGGGATCAGCTTTCGCAGCTGGGGCAAATCATTGATGCAAAGAAACTTCACGCCTGGGTCTTCCGCGCGGTCCAGCCGCGCCCGGGTCTGCGCGACGGGTTGGTCCGCGCCCTGCCCGCTGTGGATGTGCAGGTGATCATCAGCGTCTTGGATCACGCCCCGGCCTGCGGCCAAGCAAGCGTGGTTGTGCAGGCCCTGGGGCAAAAACTGTCCCAGATCGCGAAAGCGGTGCCGGGCATTTTGGGCGAATGCATCAGGGTGAAGGGCAAACAAATCCGCCATGACAGGCCGGCACATAGGATGGGCCACATGGGCTGCGGCAAACAGGTGATCCGATGCAAAGCCAGCCAGTCGGGCCGCGTTGATCTGCATGAAGTGATTGAACAGCGCCGGATCAGCCTGCGCGCTTGGATCCCCTTCCAACCCTGCATAGTCCACCCACCGCCCCCGCAGCACCGGGTCAGGTCCGCAAAACAAGTCATCGGGCGCAATGGGCGCGCACAAGAAAACGTCGTCGTTGAAATACACGAACCGGTCCGCCAATCCGTCGATCCGCCAAATCATTGTTTCGATCGCCAAGGAATTAAACGTGGGCAACGCGTCCAAAAATGGGCCAAAGATGTCTTGGTGGCGCACCATCTGGACCTTGCCGCGCAGCGCAGACGGATGGGCAGACAGATCGGGGCCAGCATCTTGGACGACAATCCATATGCGTCGCAGCCAGGGTGCAAAACGGTGCAAGGACTTCAGGCAAAAGTGGATTTCATCGCTTTGATCCCAACGGTGGGGGTTCACCGCATTTTCATGCAACCCCGGACCAGCAGCGGCCAGAAAACCTGCGCGGCTGCGTTGATGCGCCGCCGCCGTGCCGTCCACCCATGTGATCACTGCGTCGATCGGGTCGTGTGTTGCAGCGGTCATCGCCCGCCTCCTGCCAGATGGGGCATCGGTATGCGGGTGGGCAGGCAAAGGAAAGACCTGCGCGACAAATCCCGCGTTGCCGCCGCCCCCCGAATGCGTAGATTGGCAAAAATGCCGCCGCGCGAAAGGGCAATCCATGGCTGTGATCACCACCGTTCAAGACCTGCACGACATTTATGCCCGTCGGGTGCCCAAGATGTTCTACGACTACTGCGAAAGCGGCAGTTGGACGGAACAAACATTCCGCGACAACGTGACGGACTTTGCCGATTTGCGGTTCCGCCAGAAGGTGGCCGTGGACATGTCCGGACGCACCACCAAAACGCAGATGTTGGGTCAAGACGTTACAATGCCCGTGGCCCTGGCCCCTGTCGGATTGACCGGAATGCAATCGGCCGATGGCGAAATCAAAGCGGCCAATGCAGCGGCGGATTTTGGTGTGCCATACTGTTTGTCCACCATGTCCATCTGTTCCATCGAAGACGTGGCGACCCACTGCGACACGCCGTTCTGGATGCAGCTTTATGTGTTGAAAGACGCCGACTTTAACCGCCGCCTGATGGAACGCGCCAAAGCAGCGGGGTCGGACACACTGGTGATCACGCTGGACCTGCAAATCTTGGGCCAGCGCCACAAGGACCTGAAAAACGGGCTGTCGGCCCCGCCGAAACTGACCCCCAAAACCATCGCCAACCTGGCCACCAAATGGGCTTGGGGGGCGGAAATGCTGGGCACCAAGCGGCGGTTCTTCGGGAACATCGTGGGCCATGCCAAGGGCGTGTCAGATGCATCAAACCTGGGGGCATGGACGGCAGAACAGTTTGACCCGTCGCTGGATTGGAAGGCCATCGAAGGGCTGATCGCGCAGTGGGACGGCAAGGTGGTTTTGAAAGGCATCTTGGATGTGGAAGACGCGAAGATGGCCGTGCGCGTGGGGGCGGATGCCATCATCGTGTCCAACCACGGCGGGCGGCAGTTGGACGGCGCGCTGTCCTCCATCCGCACGCTTCCATCCATCGTGGACGCCGTGGGGGACCAGGTGGAAGTTTGGATGGACGGCGGCATTCGCACCGGCCAAGACGTGTTGAAAGCCGTGGCCCTGGGGGCGAAGGGCACCATGATCGGCCGCGCCTATATCTATGGTCTTGGGGCGCAAGGGCAGAAAGGTGTCACCACCGCCTTGCAAACCATTCATAAAGAAATGGACATGACGATGGCCCTGTGCGGACGGCGGAATGTGGCAGAGGTCAACCGGGATATTTTGTACGT
>JAHDDS010000001.1:23971-31351 GCA_020629235.1 Planktomarina sp. | reverse complement strand
CCCCAGCACCAGCCCAGTCACGCAAAGATACGCCACCCGCAAATCGTAAGCTTGGCTGATCATCCCCATGATCCCCGGGGCCACAAAGAATGCGGAAAAACCCACCACAGCGGCGGCAGAGATAGCTTGGGACCGCAAATGTTTGGGCACGAAGCGACCCACCATCCCCAATCCGATGGGGCCGATCACAGCGACCCCCAACCCTACGACGCCAAAGCCCAGGTAAGCCACAACTGGGGTCGGCGCGACAGCGGCCAAAATACAGCCGACGGCCGCCAGAAGGGTAGAGATGACAAGGACCAAGTTCTCGCTCAACTTTTCACTGACGGCCTGGCCGGAAAACCGACCGATGGCCATGGTCAGCCCCAACATGGCGGGGCCCAGGGCCCCTTCTGCGGCGTTCCCCCCAAGGGTGCGTTCGATGTGCAGGGCGGACCAAGCCTCGACCGTGCTTTCCGTCATGAAGGCCACCAAAACGATCAAACCGCATACGATAATGACAGTCCGGTGCGCCCACACCCCTGATGCATTGTCGGGGGCGGCTTCAATGTCCGGCTCCATCGCCATCCAGGTCACCATCACCAAAACGATCAGGGCGATAACGATGAAGTGGATTTGCAAAGACCAGTCGTTCGACCGCGCCACCCCCATCATCACCGCTGCGCAGGCATAGGCGACCGAGAACATCCCGTGATTGGCGTTCATCAACGATCTGCCGTGGCGCTCTTCCAGTTCACTGACGCGGGTGTTGATCAGAATGTCCACCTGACCCGCGCAAAACCCAGAAAACACCACGATGCACACGAAGCTGGGGACCGACCAAGATGCAATCAGAAGTGGCAAAACGCAGGCGAAGGCCGCCATGGTGATCTGTAAACTGCGCTTGCCCAGCAAAGCGTCGATCTTGGGGGCCAAGAACATGGCGCTGACCACGCCCAGGGCGTTGGCCATCAGCGCCCAGCCGAAAACCTCATCGCTTGCGCCAATGTTGTCTTTGATCACGGGCACCGCGGCGGAAAAGCTGCCCCAAAACAGGCCGATGGCCATGAACCCCGTGACGGGCACGTAAGAAATGCGAAGGGCGGACAGAAGGCTCATGGGATCGCGGTGCCACGGGTCGGGCGGGCGCGCAATGGTCAATTGTTTGGGGCGTCAACAAATCATGGCAACCGCAGCGCGTTGGATTTTTAAGATGTCCGGCGACCCCACCCCGGACCGGGCAAAACGCGAAATTTTGCTGGATTACAGCGCCACGGGCCCCGATCTGGGGTTTCCTTAGGCGATATCCTCGCCTATACGCGCCCGGTCGGGTCCATACACCCTTGGAGGATGCCCGACGTGACATTGTAAAAGGAATACGACTATGGCTGGATCAATCCCTGATCTTCACGCCACGGTACGCGCGGGGACAGGCAAGGGGGCCGCCCGCCAAGCTCGCCGTGATGGCAACGTACCGGGCATTGTTTTTGGTGGCGACACCGACCCACTTCCCATCAACATCCCGTTCAACAAGCTGTTCACGCTGTTGAAAGCAGGCAAGTTCAAGTCGACCTTGTTCAACCTGAAAGTTGACGGCCACGACGATGTGCGCGTCATCTGCCGTGATGTTCAGCGCGACGTGGTCAAAGACCTGCCGACCCACTTGGACCTGATGCGCCTGCGCCGGACATCCCGGATCAACCTGTACATCCCGGTAGAGTTCTTGAACGAAGAAACCTGCCCCGGTTTGAAAAAGGGTGGCACCCTGACAGTTGTGCGTCCCGAAGTGGAACTGATGGTAACGGCCGGCGACATCCCAGAAAAGATCGAAGTGGATCTGGGGGAAATGGAGTTTGGGGAAAGCATCACTGCATCCACCTTGAACTTGCCAGCGGGCGCACGCCCCACCATCGACCGCGACTTCGTTGTGGCCACCATTGCGGCCCCATCGGGCATCAAAGCCAGCGAAGAAGAAGAGGCTGAAGGCCAAGCAGCAGCCGAAGGCGGCGAAGCCGCTGAAGCGACTGAAACCAAGGAAGACTAACTTCCAAGGTCACAAGCATTTTGAAAGGGTCGGCCAACGCCGGCCCTTTTTCATTGACAAGTTTCTGGTTCGTCGGCGTCCGGCGTGATATCATTCAGCACATGATCGGACGCAAAGGGCGGTGCCATGTCCTCTTTCTTCACCACCTCCTATTTTTCGGACATATTGTCCCCGCTGTTTGACCGACGCGCGGACCCCAAGGGCAAGGCCCCCGACAGCAATTTTCCCGATCTGATCCAACAGTTGTTCGACGCAGGCACCGAAGCCCAGCAAACCCGAACGGCGGGCGCGATTTTGCTGAAATATCACCAAGCCAACCAAGCCGACCGCCTTGGCTTTTTTCAGCACCTGGCCCATGCCATGGACATTGATGCCGACGCCATTGCAACGGCGGCCATGGCCTATCGCGCCCAACCGTCCGCCAAAGTCTATGCGGCCCTGACCCGCGCAAGCGAGGCTGAACGCATTCGCTTGTTCCGCTTGTTGGCCAATGTGCGGGGCGGGGCAAAGTGCCTGGTGAAAATCCGCGAACATGTCCGCGATGCCATGGCCACCGATCCTGGTTTGGCGCCTTTGGAACATGATCTGAAGCGCATGTTGGTGGCCTGGTTCAATCGCGGATTTTTGGTGATGCGCCCCATCACTTGGCAAACATCGGCCCAGGTGTTGGAAAAAATCATCGCTTATGAAGCGGTGCACCAAATTCGCGACTGGAACGATTTGCGGCGACGGTTGCACCCTGAAGACCGGCGCTGTTATGCATTTTTTCACCCGCGTATGCCTGATGATCCCATTATCTTTGTGGAAGTGGCCCTGACATCGGACGTGCCCAACGCCATCACGACCCTTTTGGCGGAAGACCGCGCGGAACCTGACTTTCATGACTTGGACACGGCGGTGTTTTATTCGATTTCCAACTGTCATGCGGGGCTGGCGGGAATTTCCTTTGGCAACGCCTTGATCAAACAGGTGGCCCGCGATCTGGCGGTGGAACTGCCGCAACTGAGGACATTCGTCACGCTGTCCCCGCTGCCCGGCCTGTCCAAATGGGCGAAATTCCCACCCCAAGGGGCCACGGCCACCCGCACCCTGGCGGCGCAATATTTGTTGGAAGCCAAACGCAAAGACGGATCGCCCGTGGATCCGGTGGCCCATTTTCATTTGGGCAACGGGGCGGAATTGCACGCGGTTCATGCAGACGCCAACCCATCTGATGCAGGGCAAAAACAGTCTTTTGGGGCCATGGTGAATTATCTTTACGATCTGCCCAAGGTGGAAGCGCGCGCCGAAGCCTTCGCCCTGGAAAAAACCGTCGCGGCATCAGCAGAAGTGCATGCCCTTGTGAAGCCAGCGCGCCGCGGCAAACGGGCAAAATCATGAAGGTGTTTGTCGGGCTGGGCAATCCAGGGGCCAAATACGCCAACAACCGCCACAACATCGGCTTCATGGCGCTGGACCGCATCGCAGACGATCACGGTTTCGGCCCGTGGCGATCGAAATTTCAAGGACTTGTTTCAGAAGGGCGGTTCGGATCCCAGAAGGTGCTGCTGCTGAAGCCTGAAACCTTCATGAACAAATCCGGCCAATCGGTGGGTGAAGCCGTGCGGTTCCACAAAGTCCCATTGGAAGACGTTGTGGTCTTCCACGATGAATTGGACCTTGCCCCGGGCAAATGCCGGGTCAAACAGGGGGGCGGTCATGCGGGCCACAACGGGTTGCGGTCCATTCACGCCCACCTGTCGGAAGGTTACGGGCGCGTGCGCTTGGGGATCGGGCACCCTGGCCACAAAGACGCCGTGCCAGGATATGTCTTGCGCGACTTTCCCAAAGCTGACGCCGATTGGCTGGACGATCTGTTGCGCGGGATATCCGATGGGGCCGCAGCTTTGGCCGAAGGGGACACCGGTCGGTTCATGAACGCCGTGTCGCTGCGCGTGGCCCCGCCCCGATCATCGAAATCAAGGTCGAAATCGAAAGCCGACGCCCCCTTGGACAGACCTGTGGCCAACCCAGAATCCGGCCCAATGGAAGACACCCGCAACCCCCTGCAAAAACTGGTGGATCGCTTCAAATGACCCCTGCCCTGCGGGCGGCGTTTCAAGCCCAGGCAGACGCGTGCTTGGCCTTGGGGTCGCCCTTCATGCACCATATGTTGCCCCTGGCGTTGGACGCGGTTCCAGCCGGGTCCGCCCTGGCGCAACGGTTGCTGGACTGGCCCGAAGATCGCCTGACCGCCCAACATGACGCCGTCCCGCTGCGGTTGGCTGGCGCGCTGCACGCCAACGCATTGCAAGGGAATGCGCCGCTGGCCGACGTGTTTGGCCAGGCGTCCCTTGACGCGTCAGCCCTGACCCAGGCCTTGAACGCCGCATATCAGTCCCACGAAGCGCACATCCTGGCGTGGCTGGACCGCCCCCCACAAACGAACGAGGTGCGCCGGTCTGCGGCCTTGATCGCGGTGTCGCATTGGTTAACGGCGCGGTTTGGCAAGATGATGGTCGTGTCGGAAATTGGGGCGTCGGCCGGGCTGAACCTGAATTTCGACTTTTACCGGATGGACGCGGCAGGCGCCGTTTATGGGCCCGCGGAATCGCACGTGCGGCTGGCGCCAGACTGGCGCGGGCTGCAACTGGCACCGTGCCCCCCCTACGTGCACGACACGCGCGGCGTGGACTTGAACCCGCTGAACCCGGCAGACCCCGACGATCATCTGCGGCTTTTGGCCTATATCTGGCCCGATCAACAGGACCGACAGGCCCTGACAAAAGCTGCGATCCGCATCGCCAATGCCCCGGACGTGGAAGCGCAGGATCAAGTGGACCGCGCCGATGCGTTGGACTGGTTGCCCGGGCGGTTGGGTCATCAAGCACCGTTTCTGCACCTGCTGTTTTCCACTGTGGCTTGGCAGTATCTGCCTGCTGCGGCCCAGGCGAAAGGACAGGCCATAATCAACGCCGCGGGCGCCCGTGCCACCCTGGCCACGCCCCTGGCCTGGTTTCGGATGGAAGCAGATGGCCAAAGCCCCGGTGCGGGCATGCACCTGCGCTTGTGGCCTGGAAATTTCGATGTACCCATGGGCCGCATAGATTTTCACGGACGTTGGATCGACTGGCAGGCCCCACCGCCAGATTTTGCTTGAGAGGGGCACGCCTTGCCCCCACACTGGCCAAAAGTTTGGGGGCGCAATGATGCGGCGTATTTTGAAGTGGATCGGCATAGCTTTGGCGGTTGTTGTAGTGGCAGCGCTGGCTGTGGCCTTCTGGAAACGCGATGACATCGCCCGATTGATGGCTGTGAACACGCTGTTCACCGAAGACAAAATCGTGGGCAATTTTTCCAATATGCAGGGCGCATTCCACAGTGCCGCCATGGACAAAGGCCCCGGCCCCGTCAGCCCCCTGCCCGCATCACCACGCCCCTTGGCCTTAAGCCCAGATATGGAAGCCTGGATTGATGACCATGACGTGACAGCTTTGGTGGTTTTAGATGGCACGGAAGTGATGTTTGAAGGGTATTATCTTGGGACCCAGGCCGAAGATTTGCGCATCAGTTGGTCGGTGGCAAAATCGTTTTTGTCAGCCCTGTTGGGGGTGGTGGTGGCCGATGGCGACATCGCGGCCTTGACGGACCCAGTCACAAAATATGCCCCTGCTTTGGCCGGGTCTGCCTATGACGGGGTCACGGTCGAAGACGTGTTGACCATGTCATCGGGGGTGGCGTTTGATGAAGATTATTTGGACTATGACAGCGACATCAACAAAATGGGCCGGACCTTGGCTTTGGGCGGGTCCATGGATGATTTCGCCGCCAGTTTGACCACCCGTTTCACAACACCCGGCACGCAATTTCAGTATGTGTCGATCGACACCCATGTCTTGGGCATGGTTATCCGCGGGGCAACCGGACGCAGTGTGCCAGATTTGCTGCAAGAAAAGATCATCACGCCGCTGGGTCTGGAAGCTGATCCTTACTATGTCACCGACGGGCACGGGGTTGCCTTTGTCTTGGGGGGCCTGAACCTGCGGACGCGTGACTATGCCCGCTTTGGCGCCATGATCGCCAACGAAGGGCGGTGGCAGGGTATCCAAGTGGTGCCGGAAGGCTGGATCGAAACCGCCACCACGGCGCAGGCCAACACGATGCCTGGGCGCACGCAGTACGGGTATCAGTGGTGGATCCCCCAAGGGTTTTCAGGGGCCGAGGTCTTGGCCCGTGGCGTTTATGACCAGTTCATCTATATCGACCGGGACCGCGACATTGTGATCGCCATCAACAGCGCGCATCGGGGCTTTCGCGAACCGGGCGTGCAAGCCAGGAACGAAGCCATGATGCAAACCATTGCCGACGCGGTGGCCAACCGATGACGCCTGATCCCAGCTTGAACGTGTTGGGTGGCGCTTTGGACGTCTGTTCGACCGATCCCATGACAGGGTTTTTTCGCAACGGTGCCTGCGACACCTGTTCCCAAGACGCAGGATCGCACACCGTCTGCGCTGTCATGACGGCAGAATTTTTGGCCTTTTCGAAATATGTCGGTAACGATCTGTCCACGCCACGACCAGAGTTCGGTTTTCCCGGCCTGAAGCCCGGCGATGGTTGGTGTTTATGCGCCAGCAGGTTCCTGCAAGCCCATGACGAAGGCTGCGCACCGCGCGTGAATTTGGCCGCCACACACAAACGCGCCTTGGATATTGTGCCGCTGGAAGTGCTGCAAGCGCACACTGCCTGAGGGATCTTTAAATTCCGCCGATATTGGGGGGATTGCTGCGGATGGTTCTGATCTCGAACGCCGACATGATTTGGGATGCCAAGCTTGGATTGATCCGAACATCCGTCAGAAAGTCCTGAGCGGCTGATCGGATTTCACCATTTGAAACTTGGCAAGACACCGCTGCATTTATGGCGGTTCTGTCAGAGTCTTGGACAAGCAACCCGACGTGGGACTGAATTTCGGAATTCGCTGACAAACTGGCCGCTTGGACGGACCGTGGAACGCCGCGAAACAGGCGCAGGATACACCGCAGCGCATTGTCTTCGCGCACCAAAGTTCCGCCGGGAAGGCCTGGAATAGTTTCAAGGCTGGCCCCACCAAGTCGCGCCGGGGCCAATGTCGCCTGCTGTCCGCGCACAGTGTAAGCCTGCGCTTCGAACAGCGGCCCGGTGTGGTTGAATTGACCGGCTGAAGAGCATTGTTTGTACGAACACCCCCCGCTGCATCCCACGCAGCAAGATGCCAGGCCAAACAAAAAAAGCCGTCTTTCCATGACCTGACCTACTCTACTCGAACGTGCGCCCTTCGCCGGCTTCGTCCATGTTCACGCCCAACGCTTTGGCCACGGTGAAAATATCTTTGTCAC
>JAHDDS010000001.1:0-23871 GCA_020629235.1 Planktomarina sp. | reverse complement strand
GCTTCGTCCATGTTCACGCCCAACGCTTTGGCCACGGTGAAAATATCTTTGTCACCGCGTCCGCACATGTTCATGCAGATGATATGGTCTTTGGGCAGATCCGGCGCGATTTTCATCACGTGGGCCAACGCGTGGCTGGGTTCCAATGCCGGGATAATGCCTTCGCATTCACAGCTGAACTTGAACGCTTCCAACGCTTCGACGTCGGTGATGGACACGTATTTTGCCCGCCCGATTTCATGCAGCCACGCGTGTTCTGGCCCTATGCCGGGATAGTCCAAGCCCGCAGAAATGCTGAACCCTTCCAAAATCTGCCCGTCGTCGTCTTGCAGCAAATACGTCCGGTTGCCGTGCAGCACGCCGGGGCGACCACCTGTCAAAGACGCGCAGTGTTCCATCTTGGCGTTCACACCTTTGCCGCCCGCTTCCACGCCGATGACGTTAACAGACCGATCGTTCAAAAACGGGAAGAACAGCCCCATCGCGTTCGACCCACCGCCGATTGCGGCAATGATCGTGTCGGGCAAACGCCCTTCGGCGGCCTGCATCTGTTCTTTGGCCTCTTTGCCGATGATGGATTGGAAATCGCGCACCATGGCGGGGTACGGGTGCGGGCCTGCGACGGTGCCGATGCAGTAAAACGTATCGCGCACGTTGGTGACCCAATCACGCAAGGCGTCGTTCATGGCGTCTTTCAGTGTGCCGCGGCCACTGGTGACAGGCACCACTTCGGCCCCCAGCAGTTTCATGCGGAACACGTTGGGCGCTTGGCGTTCCACGTCGTGGGCCCCCATGTACACCACGCATTTCAAACCGAACTTGGCACAAACGGTCGCCGTTGCCACGCCGTGCTGGCCCGCGCCGGTCTCCGCGATGATGCGGGTTTTGCCCATGCGACGGGCCAGGATGATCTGGCCCAAAACGTTGTTGATTTTGTGGGCGCCGGTGTGGTTCAACTCATCCCGTTTCAGGTAAATCTTCGCCCCCCCCAAGCGTTCAGTCATGCGTTCCGCAAAGTACAGCGGCGACGGGCGACCCACATAGTGGGTCCACAGATCGTGCATTTCCGCCCAAAACGTTTCGTCCGTTTTGGCGTGTTCGTACTGCGCTTCCAGATCCAAGATCAGCGGCATCAGGGTTTCGGACACAAACCGCCCACCAAAGTCGCCGAAACGCCCGGCGTCGTCCGGACCCGTGGTGAAGGAATTCAGGCCATCATCAGGCATAGCTGTCCCCAGTTCTGTTCAATGCTTTCATCTTCCCTAGTCAACGTCGCCCCAAGGAACAAGGCGTTCTGCCGGGTCAGATTGAAGCGGTGCGGGCTGCTTCGCAGAACGCTTGTATCTTGGCGGGGTCTTTGACACCGGGCGCGGATTCAATGCCCGATGACACATCCACCATGGGCGCGCCCGTCAATTGCACGGCTTGGGCCACATTCGTGGGATCCAGGCCCCCGGCCAACATCCAAGGTACAGCAAAGCTTTGGCCGTCCAACAGACGCCAATCAAAGGACACCCCATTGCCGCCGGGCATTTCTTCCGCGGCAGGTTTCGCGTCCAACAACAGCTGATCGGCGACGGATGCATAGTCTCGGGCCATGGCCACGTCTTCTGGCGCGGCAATGCCCACAGCTTTCATTACGCGAAGGCCCGTCTTGGCCTTCACCGCCGCCACTCGATCTGGCGTTTCTGTGCCGTGCAGCTGGATCATATCCAACGTCACCTGGCCCAGAATTTCGTCAAGGTCCGCATCGGTGGGATTCACCACCAGCCCCACGCGCACCAGCGCCCCCGAGGCGTCAGCCAATGGTGCGGCTTGGGCGGGGGTCACACAACGGGGGGACTTCGGAACAAAGACAAAGCCCACGTAATCGGCGTGGGCTTTCTTCGCGCTTTCAATGTCGTGCAGGGTGCGCAGGCCACACAGCTTGACCCGCACCTGCCCGTCAGCTGGCATCTTCCAGAAGGGCCAGAACGTCGTCTTTGCCCTTGTTCTTTTCTGCTTTCAGCCGAGTGACTTCGCGTTCCAGACGCACCACTTGCTTGTGTTCGCTGCGCACAGCAGACCGGTGCTTCCATTCGCGCAACCATTCCCAAAGGAACCCGATCAAAAGACCGCCTGCGATGCCCAAGAAAATCACCACGAACAACGGAACGGCGATGGATGTGGGGAATGGGATAAAGCCTGTCAGCGCCTCGGGCACCAAGTTCAGGGTCACTTCAGACCGGTTGGCCAAAGCGATGACGATCAAAGCCACGGCAATCGCGGCCAGGATAAGATATTTGATAAAGCGCATGATTACTTCCTGTTCAAGCGTTCGCGCAGCAACTTGCCCGTCTTAAAGAACGGGACGTGTTTCTCCGCCACTGCAACGGCTTCCCCGGTGCGCGGGTTGCGGCCTGTTCTGGCCTCCCGCTTTTTGACAGAGAACGCGCCAAAGCCACGCAATTCCACCCTGTCCCCAGCTGCCATCGCCTCTACGATTTCATCGAAGATAGTATTCACGATCTTTTCGACGTCGCGCTGATAAAGATGCGGATTTTCGTCCACAAGCTTTTGCACCAATTCCGAACGGATCATGTTTTCCCCCGACACTTCTACGCTGTTCTCGCGCTTGGCGTTTTCAAGGACAATAGGGAAAAACAAGCGATTAGGAACCGTAGAACGCCCAAAGCCTTGGCCTTGGACCTTCGAAAATTGGCGAAGTTTGCAAAAAAGCCGCGTTTTTTCAGCTTGTTGCGCTGCGTTGACGCAACAAACCGGGCCCAGTCGAACCAGGACCGCGAATCGAAACGGCCCCAGGCATTTGCCCAGGGCCGTCCGAAAATCATTCTACCGTGGGTTTATTCGTCGCCTTTCAGCGCGGCCCCCAAGATATCGCCCAAAGACGCGCCCGAGTCAGAGGAACCGTACTGTTGAACGGCCTCTTTTTCTTCTGCGATCTCGCGGGCTTTGATGGACAGACCCAAGCGGCGGGTCTTGCCGTCGATGTTGGTGACGCGCACGTCCACCTTGTCACCGACGCCGAAGCGATCAGGACGTTGTTCGGCACGGTCACGCGACAGGTCGCTGCGACGGATAAAGGACTTCATGCCTTCGTACGTCACTTCAATGCCGCCATCTTCAACAGAGGTAACTTCCACTGTGATGATGGACCCGCGCTTCACGCCGCCCACAGCATCGGCGAACTTGTCGCCGCCGACGGCTTTGACCGACAGGCTGATGCGTTCTTTTTCAACGTCCACTTCGGACACAACCGCCTGGACCATTTCGCCCTTGTGGTAGTCGCCGATAACGTCTTCGCCGCGGCCTTCCCATGTCAAATCAGACAAGTGAACCATGCCGTCGATGTCGCCGTCCAGACCGATGAACAAACCGAATTCGGTGATGTTTTTCACTTCACCTTCAACTTGCGTGCCCACCGGATTGTCTTCGGCGAAGACTTCCCATGGGTTGCGCATGGTCTGTTTCAGGCCCAAGGATACGCGGCGCTTGTCGCCGTCGATTTCCAGAACCATGACGTCCACTTCTTGGCTGGTGGACACGATCTTGCCGGGGTGTACGTTTTTCTTGGTCCAAGACATCTCGGACACGTGCACCAGACCTTCGACACCGGCTTCCAGTTCCACAAACGCACCGTAATCGGTGATGTTTGTGACGGTGCCTTTGTGGGTCGACCCCAATGGGTATTTCGCACCAACGATGTCCCACGGATCTTCTTGCAACTGCTTCATGCCCAGGCTGATGCGGTGTGTTTCCTTGTTGATTTTCACAACTTGGACTTTCACCGTTTCACCGATGGTCAGGATTTCGGATGGGTGGTTCACACGCTTCCACGCCATGTCTGTGACGTGCAGCAAACCGTCCACACCGCCCAAATCGACGAACGCACCGTATTCGGTGATGTTCTTGACCACACCGTCCACTGCGTCGCCTTCTGTCAGCTTGCCGATCACTTCGGCGCGCTGTTCGGCGCGGGATTCTTCCAAGATTGCGCGGCGCGACACAACGATGTTGCCCCGGCGGCGGTCCATTTTCAGGATTTGGAAGGGTTGCTTCAGCCCCATCAAGGGGCCTGCGTCACGCACTGGGCGCACGTCCACTTGGGAACCGGGCAAGAACGCCACTGCGCCGCCCAGATCGACCGTGAAGCCACCTTTGACGCGACCGAAGATGGCCCCGTCCACGCGGGCGTCGTCGGCGTATGCTTTTTCCAGGCGATCCCAAGCTTCTTCCCGGCGCGCCATTTCGCGGCTGATAACAGCTTCACCACGGGCGTTTTCTGCCGCGCGCAAGTAAACTTCGACCTCTTGGCCGACGTCCACGTTGGGGGCTTCGCCTGGTTCTGCAAATTCTTTGAGTTCAACGCGGCCTTCCATTTTATAGCCGACGTCGATGATGGCTTGGCCCGCTTCGATTGCGATGACTTTGCCTTTGACGACTGTCCCTTCATTCGGGGTGTCGATTTCGAAGCTTTCGTTCAGGAGGGCTTCGAATTCCTCCATCGTTGCTGATGCCATGTGGCGTTTCAATCCTTACTAGCGATGTTTTCTGGCCGTGCGGTTGTCTCCGCCGGTCTTGGGTTGGTCGGCATTGGGATGGGGTACAAAAAACAAAACGGGCCGGTGGTTGCCGACCCTGCTTGCCATTCGATCCCCGGCTGTTCCCGCCGCTTGGACGGGCTGCGTATAGGGGCAAATGGTGAAGGCTTCAAGCCCCTTGGCCGGGCCATGATTTCGCGTGGTGCGGTCGGCGGGACTCGAACCCGCACGAGTGTTACCTCACAGCGACCTCAACGCTGCGCGTCTACCAATTCCGCCACGACCGCCCGGGCAGGCTTTTCGCTTAAACAGCCTCCGTTTGAACCGCAAGGGACTTTTTGGTGGCCGATTTCCACCGCGCGAATACCAAGGGGGCAAAGGCCCAGACAATGACCGCTGCAATGATCACAAATCCAATCCATTCGTGATCAGGGATCACCGCGCGTTGTGCCGTGCGCCGAGGCAGAAATTGAACGCACCTGCCAAACACAGCCCGCGGACATAGACATTTTTCATCACAGCTTCATGGGTGCGAATGTCTTTGCGGTAGACCGCTTTCATCGCATCATGCAGCCCCCACAGCGTGAAGATTGAAAACAAATGGATCGGCCCCAGACCGATGGGTGAAAAATGGCTTTTGATGAACAGCGCGCTGATGGCGACAGCGGTCATAGCCAGTACCCACGCATATCCCACGCATTTGTGCAAAAGATCGCGTTTCTTCCGCCACAAAGCGACCGGTCCCAAAATCAAACCAGCCAAGGCGAATACAACGTGCGCTTGAATGATGCCCGGGGCATCCAAAAACGGGGCAACAGTCGTGATCATACCTTTCTGCGTTGTGCTGTTTTCCATGCCATGGCAAAAAACCATGCAGGGCCAGGACGGCAATTTCAGATACGCAAAAGGAACCAGAACCGCGTGAAACACAGTGTTTTGGAACTGGGCTTTTCAGCGGCGCAGCCGTCGGTGGGGGCAGATGCGTCTGCCAATCCCGGCCCCCCTGCCCTGTTGGATCGGGTGGCGTTTGAAAAACGCGGGGCGCTTGTATCGTTAAGCATGGAAGATCACTATGTGCGGGTGCGCACCACCCAAGGCGACGATTTGGTGTTGATGCGGCTGTCGGATGCCATCAAGGAAACCGCCCCCGTGCAAGGACTGCAAACGCACCGGTCGCATTGGGTCGCCTTGGATTTCGTGACTGCCTGCACCCGGGCAGGGGCCGGCGCGGTTTTGACCATGCACCACGGACCCGACATTCCCGTCAGCAGGTCGCAGATAGATCAGGCCAAAGCGAAGGGTCTTTTGAAGCAATGACCGCGCCCGAATGGATCATAACGCCTGGATTAACAGACTATGACGCCGCGACGGCCTGGATGGAAGACCGCGTGGCGCGCATCATTGCAGGCACAGAACCCGAATGCATTTGGCTGCTGGAACATCCGCCCTTGTATACCGCTGGTACATCGGCCGACCCCAAGGATTTGACAGATCCAGATCGGTTCCCGGTCCACAAATCGGCGCGTGGCGGACAATATACATATCACGGGCCGGGGCAGCGCGTGGCCTATGTCCTGCTTGATTTGAACAAGCGGGGCCGCGACGTTCGCAATTTGGTAAATTTCTTGGAATCCTGGGTGATTGCGGCGCTGGACAGGTTCAACATTCAAGGCCATGTCCGCGACGGCCGGGTGGGGGTTTGGGTGGAACGCCCCGACAAACCCAAGACGGTCACGGGGCAAATGGCTGAAGACAAGATCGCGGCAATCGGCATCCGACTGCGCAAATGGGTCAGCTTCCACGGAATTTCCATCAATGTGGACCCGGATTTGGACCACTTCACGGGGATCGTGCCTTGTGGGATCACGGATTTCGGCGTCACGTCATTGGTGGACTTGGGCCTGCCAGTCACACTGGATGACATCGACACCGCCTTGCAGATCACCTTTCCTGAACAAGCAACAAAATTCTTCCCAAGTGGCACGTCATAAGGCACGGTGACCTTAAGGTGGCTTGGCAACGGTGGGAACCACAATGGCGCGCGGTGAAGATTTAATCGAACAATACAAGCAAATTCACGCCGCCAAGTCCTATGGCCGATCATCAGAATTGAAAGCCGGGTATGTCCAGCGCGAGTTGCTGCATTTGGACAAAGTGGACAGCATTCTGGATTACGGCTGCGGGCAGTCCTTGTTGGTGGACTGGGTTGCCAAAATGAACGACGCCCAAGCACGGCGATACGATCCTGCTATTCCCGCCCATGACACGCCCCCAACTGACCCAGTGGATGCTGTGATTTGCACCGATGTGTTGGAACACATCCCAGAAGAAGATGTGTCTGAATTCTTAGGCAAGATCCGGGCTTTGACGCCCCATGCCTATTTTAACGTGTCCGTGCGCGAAGCGATCGAAATTTTGCCAAACGGCGAAAACGCGCATTGCACGGTGCGCCCGGCAAAATGGTGGGGCGGGCAGATCGCCAAGGTGTTCGGGATGGCGCGCCGGGCGTCTTCCAACGACGGCACATCCGTCACGTGGGTCACCTGGGGCCAAAAGGAATAGCGCGCGCGGCACAAAGAACCGCAGATTAGGCAGAATGTCGCGTTGCGCCGCGCAATCACCGACACTATGGATACCTTTGTATACCCTGGCTGCGGGTGAATCGCGCGCGGCCGAAGACGATTGCAACAGGAGAGCCTGATGGCGGACGCAGCGGTCCATGGTCACGACCATGAAGATACACGTGGTTTCTTCACGCGGTGGTTTATGTCCACCAACCATAAAGACATTGGTATTTTGTACCTTCTGACAGGCGGTTTGGCTGGGTTCATCTCGGTCGCCTTCACCGTCTACATGCGCATGGAGCTGATGGAGCCAGGCGTGCAATTCATGTGTGCCGAAGGCGCACGGTTGATTGCAGACGGCACCTGTTCGCCCAATGGCCACCTTTGGAACGTGCTGGTGACTGGCCACGGCATCTTGATGATGTTCTTCGTGGTGATCCCGGCCCTGTTCGGCGGCTTCGGCAACTATTTCATGCCGCTGCAAATCGGTGCGCCAGACATGGCCTTCCCGCGGATGAACAACCTGTCCTATTGGATGTATGTTGCGGGTCTGACCTTTGCCGTTCTGTCCACGATGATGCCTGGCGGCAACGGTCAGCTGGGATCGGGCGTGGGCTGGGTGCTGTACCCGCCTCTGTCGGTGAACGAACAAGGCATGTCGATGGACCTGGCGATCTTCGCGGTCCACCTGTCTGGTGCGTCGTCCATCCTGGGCGCGATCAACATGATCACCACCTTCTTGAACATGCGCGCCCCTGGCATGACATTGTTCAAGGTGCCGCTGTTTGCCTGGTCCATTTTCGTAACATCCTGGCTGATCTTGCTGGCCCTGCCCGTTTTGGCCGGTGCCATCACCATGTTGCTGACAGACCGGAACTTCGGCACGGCGTTTTTTGATCCCGCTGGCGGCGGTGATCCGATCCTGTACCAACACATCCTGTGGTTCTTTGGGCACCCTGAAGTCTACATCGTGATTTTGCCAGCCTTTGGCATTATCTCCCACGTGATCGCCACGTTCAGCCGCAAGCCTGTCTTCGGGTACTTGCCGATGGTTTGGGCGCTTATCGCCATTGGCGCACTGGGCTTCGTCGTGTGGGCACACCACATGTACACCGTTGGCATGTCGCTGACCCAACAGACCTACTTCATGCTGGCCACCATGGTCATCGCGGTTCCGACAGGCGTGAAAATCTTCAGCTGGATTGCAACCATGTGGGGCGGCTCGATTGAGTTCCGCACCCCGATGCTGTTCGCGATCGGCTTCGTGTTCATGTTCACAGTCGGCGGCGTCACCGGCATCGTACTGTCCCAGGCAGGCGTCGACCGGGCGTATCACGACACATACTATGTCGTTGCCCACTTTCACTATGTGATGGCGATTGCGGCGGCCTTCGGGATTTTCGCTGGATGCTACTTCTATCTGCCGAAGATGAGCGGTCGGATGTACAGCGAATTCTGGGGCAAAATCCACTTCTGGATGTTCTTCATCGGCACCAACATCACCTTCTTCCCGCAGCACTTCTTGGGTCGTCAGGGGATGCCACGCCGGTATATCGACTATCCCGAGGCGTTTGCTTACTGGAACTACTGGTCCAGCTGGGGCGCATTCTTGTCCTTCGCATCATTCCTGCTGTTCATCGGTGTGATTGCCTATGCCGTCTTCGCAGGCCGCCGGTCGCCCGAGGCGAACCCGTGGAACGAATATGCCGACACGCTGGAATGGACCCTGCCCTCCCCACCCCCCGAACACACGTTCGAGATCCTGCCAAAGCAGGAAGACTGGGATTGGAGCCACGGGGAATACCCCGACACGGCAGAAGAATGGGCGGACGGCACCCATCCACGCAGCGGAAATCCAAAAACCTGATCGGCCCATATGTGTTGATCACACCAAGGGCCCCATCCAGCGTGGGGCCCTTTTTCGTTCTTCCCCTTTCGAAAAAATGAAGCCCTGCCCCGTGCCGTATCATTGGTCCCAAGATATTTCCGACGTCACCACAGTGTCGCGCCATGCCCGACACAACCGTGGCGACGATGCAGCCTTGTCGCTGTCCTTGTCAGCCCACAATTCGCTGACGGAACTGGGGTTTGTCCAATTCATCGGCATTACGGCTGTGCTGATGCTGGTGCCCCTGGTGGCGTTCTTTGGTACACCGTTCTTGTGGGTCATCTTGGGCTGCCTTGCCGCTGCGCTGTCCACGATGTGGTGGGCGCTGAAGACCAGCTGGAAGCGGGGCACAGTGTGCGAAACACTGGACCTGTGGCCCGACCATCTGCACCTGACCCGCACCAATTCGAATGGACAGATTCAGGACTTCGACGCCAACCCGTACTGGACCCGGGTGGAATTGGTGGAAAAAGACGGCCCCGTGCCGAACTATGTCACCTTGCACGGCGCAGGACGGCACGTGGAAATCGGGGCCTTTCTGTCAGAAGATGAACGCAAAACCCTGTACCAGGACCTGTCGCGCGTTCTGCCCGTGATCAGCCAAGTTTTGCCTTAAGCGCCCCACCCACTTTGGCAAAATCCATCTGGCCAGTGTACTTCGCTTTCAAAACGCCCATCACCTTGCCCATGTCGCGCATAGACGACGCGCCGGTTTCCGCAATTGCGGCTTCAATGGCTGAGGCTGTTTCGCCTTCGTCCAATTGCTTGGGCAAAAATTCTTCAATCACAGCGATTTCCGCCCGTTCTTTGGCGGCCATTTCATCGCGCCCGCCGTCGTCAAACGCCTTGGCGCTTTCTTGGCGTTGCTTCACCATCTTGGCCAAATGGGCCAACAGATCGGCGTCAGACACACCGTCGTCCTGCCCATTCCCCCGCGCTTTGATGTCTTCGTCCTTGATCTTGGCATTGACCATGCGCAGCGTGGAAAGCCGGTCCGCTTCCTTGGCTTTCATGGCGGATTTGACGGCGTCGTTGATACGGGTGCGCAGGCTCATGGTGTTTTTCCCAGTCAATGTGATGCGTTGCGCAGATACGCGTCCCACTGCGACTTTTCAACCGCCCCCTGTCAGGGTGGTATCGCCTTGACCCCCGGCGGCAACCGCCTTACCACGCGCAAAATCTGCGTAAGGTGGACCCCATGACAGCGTCGACGAACCCCAAACCAACCGCGTGCTTGGCACTGGCGGATGGCAGTGTTTTCTATGGCCACGGCTTTGGCGCCGAAGGCACGGCTGAAGCCGAACTTTGCTTCAACACTGCCATGACCGGATACCAGGAAATCATGACGGACCCGTCCTATGCCGGCCAAATCGTCACCTTCACCTTCCCCCACATCGGCAACACTGGCGTCACCGACGAAGACGACGAAACCGCAACCCCGGTGGCTGCAGGCATGGTGGTGAAATGGGACCCGACAGAACCGTCGAATTGGCGGTCCGCAGGCCACCTGTCTGACTGGCTGAAGTCACGCGGGCGCATTGCCATCGGTGGTGTCGACACGCGCCGCCTGACCCGCGCCATCCGCCAACAAGGCGCACCCCATGTCGCCTTGCAACACAGCCAAGACGGCATCTTCGACGTGGCCGCATTGGTGGCCAAGGCCAAGGCGTTTCCTGGGCTGGAAGGATTGGACCTGGCCAAGGACGTCAGCTGCACCCAGTCGTACAAATGGAACGAAATGCGGTGGGCCTGGCCCGAAGGATACACGCCCCAGACCGATCCCAAATACAAGGTCGTGGCCGTGGACTACGGTGCCAAGCGCAACATCCTGCGCTGCCTTGCATCGGCCGGATGCGACGTCACCGTGCTGCCCGCCACCGCAACAGGGGAAGATGTGCTGGCCCACAACCCCGACGGCGTGTTTTTGTCCAACGGTCCCGGCGACCCTGCGGCCACAGGCGCCTATGCCGTTCCTATGATCCAAGATGTCTTGAAGACTGACTTGCCTGTCTTTGGCATCTGCCTGGGGCACCAAATGCTGGCCCTGGCGGTGGGGGCCAAGACAATCAAAATGAACCACGGCCACCACGGCGCGAACCACCCGGTCAAGGACAATGAAACCAACAAGGTGGAAATCACGTCCATGAACCACGGGTTTGCGGTGGATGCCCAAAGCCTGCCGGACGGCGTGGTGGAAACCCACGTGTCGCTGTTTGACGGGTCCAACTGCGGGATCGCCTTGGAAGGCCGCCCGGTCTTTTCGGTGCAGCACCACCCCGAAGCCAGCCCGGGTCCCCAAGACAGCTTCTATCTGTTTGAAAAATTTGCAGCCGCCATGGCGGCCCGGACCTAAAGCCCCCTTATCGACCGCCATTAACGCGATTTTAACCACGCCACCGGCAAGTGGGGATCGCAACAGGGCGAGTTTGAGAGGTTGGCCATGGTCGCGGTGCCCCATCAGCGCGTAAAGTCATCCCCAAAGCCCGCCGCGCCCCGCGCCCCAACGCCAAGCCTTCGCAAGCATTTGCTGTTGCATCAGCTTGTGCCGCGCGACGTTCTGGTGGCGCTGTCGTCCATTCCGCCCACCCCCGGTGCCTTCGCCGACGCCATTTTGCAAAGCGGCGCGCTGGATCCAGTGCAACTTGCAAACGCGCAGGCGGCCAGGCTGGGCGTTGCAGCGATTGATCTGGAAAGCGATCCCCCAGACCCATCGTTGACCCAGCGGGTGGACGCTGCCTGGGCGGTCAAACACCGCATCCTGCCGTGGCGACGCAGGCAGAATAAAACCCTGATCTTGTCCTATGACCCCGACTTTGTGGAACACCAGCGCCCGGACCTGGAACAAATCTTTGGGCCGATCACCATTGGGATCACCGATGCGCCGGGATTGGCGGCTTGCCAAGCGCGCGTATGGGAACGTGACTTGGTGCAAGCCGCCGAAACGTTGGTGCCCGACCCGCACAGTTGCCGCAGTTTGCCCTTTGGCTGGTTTCGCGTGGCGTTGTGCTTGGCGGGGATCGCCTTGATCTTCGGGTTTATCGCCGCACCGCTGGTGGCACTGACAGGGTTGATGGCCTTGGGAACACTGGCCTTGATCTGCGGGACGGGGCTGAAAATTGCAGCACTTCTCAGCAAAACGCGGGCACCGCCGGGGCCCAATCCCGCAGCCCGTGGTGCCGCTGCACAGTTGCCGATGATCTCTCTTTTTGTGCCGCTGTTTCAGGAAGAGGAGATCGCATCCCAACTGATCATGCGGTTGCAACGCTTGGACTATCCGCGCCACCGAATGGACGTGATCTTGGCGATGGAAGCCGACGACCCCACCACCGCAGCCACCATTGCGCGCACGCAACTGCCTGCCTGGTTTCGGGTTGTGATCGTGCCCAAGGGCAGCATCAAAACCAAACCGCGGGCCATGAACTTTGCGCTGAACTTCGCCAAAGGCGAAATCATCGCCGTCTATGACGCCGAAGACGCGCCAGAACCGGGCCAGCTTGCCGCCGTGGTGGATCATTTTGCCAAAGCCGCCCCCGACGTGGCCTGCTTGCAGGGCATTTTGGATTATTACAACGCGCGCGAAAACTGGCTGTCGCGCTGTTTTGCCGTGGAATATGCCACGTGGTTCCGCCTGGTCCTGCCCGCGCTTCAACGCATGGGCATGCCGGTGCCCTTGGGGGGCACCACCCTGTTCTTCCGGCGCGCTGTTTTGGAAGCCTTGGGCGGATGGGACGCCCACAACGTGACCGAAGACGCGGATTTGGGCGTGCGACTGGCCCGACACGGATACAGAACCGAAATGGTGCAAACCGTCACATATGAAGAAGCCAACAACCGCTTCTGGCCCTGGGTCAAACAGCGGTCGCGGTGGCTGAAGGGGTTTGCCATCACCTGGCTGGTGCACATGCGCGCGCCCCGGGCACTGCTGACAGACCTGGGATGGCGGGGATTTGTCGGCATCCAACTGATCTTCGCCGTGGCGATTTTACAATTCTGCCTGGCCCCACTGTTGTGGACGTTTTGGCTGGTGGCGTTGGGGGTCTATCACCCCATCACCACGGCGCTGCCGGGCGGGACCATCCTGGCCATGGGTGGGCTTTTTCTATTGTCCGAAATCATTTCCATCACGGCAGGCATGAAGGCCGTCACCGGCCCGCAACATCGCCACTTGATGAAATGGGTGCCCACGATGCACCTCTATTTTCCGCTTGGGGCCTTGGCGTGTTACAAGGCGTTGGCGGAACTGGTGGTGGTGCCGTTTTATTGGGACAAGACCAGCCATGGACATTCGAAAACGTCCCAGCTGGCCGCCATCGCCACTATGCCGAGTGTTGAAGACGCGTCACAAACGCTTCACTTAGATGAACACTCACGGCTGCATACGCAGCTTCTCCGTCGCCTTCGGAAATCGCCGTAACGATGGCTTGATGTTCTTCCAACGCCACGGAACTGCGCCCTTCCACCGCCAACGACGTGGTGGCCAGTAACGCCATGGACCGATACACCAGGTCCAATTGCTGCACCAAAAAGCGGTTGTGCGATGCCAAGTGCAACTGCTTATGGAACCGCCGGTTGGACCGCGACAAAGCCATGGGGTCGTTGATGCGGGCCCGATCTTTGTCGATGCGGTCTTGCAGAACCCGGATTTCTTCGCGGGTGGCGTGTTGGGCAGCAAGCTTGGCGGCCAGCCCTTCCAGTTCAGTGCGCACCACATAAAGTTCGGACATTTGGTTGTGATCGAGCGACGCCACGATCAGACTGCGCCCGTCACGGGTCAGCAAGCTTTGCGTTTCCAGACGTTGCAACGCTTCGCGCACAGGTGTGCGTGACACCCCAAACCGTTCGGCCAAGTCACTTTCCACAAGGCGATCGCCAGGTCTGTAATCGCCCACATCGATGGCTTCCAAGATCAGCCCATAGGCATCTTTTGGCGGTGGACGTTGGGGGTGGAGTGCAACAGAGTGTTTCATACCCTATTTGTTCGGAAATATCGCCAAATTGTCAATCAAACTGTACACTATGTATGTAATTTTTTACAGACGGACCACCTATGCCCGCCTCCTTTGACCATATCACCACCTGGGTGTTCGATCTGGACAACACGCTGTACCCGCCACAGATTCGGTTGTTCGACCAGATAGAGGCGCGGATGCGGCGCTATGTTTCGCGCTTCTTGGACATTTCTTTGGCCCAAGCCGATGAATTGCGCGCACAGTATTGGAAAAGCCACGGCACCACCTTGGCAGGCATGATGGAACATCACGCCATGCCGCCGGATGCCTTCATGGACGACGTGCACAACATCGACTTTTCCGTCCTGCCCCCCGATCCAGAATTGGCCGCCCTAATCAGCGCCCTGCCCGGACGCAAGCTGGTCTATACCAATGGCAGTCGCCCTTATGCCCAAAACGTTTTGGCAGCGCGCGGTTTGCACACATGCTTGACCGAAGTTTACGGCATCGAACACGCTGACTTCATCCCAAAACCGCGGCCCGACGCCTTTGCCAAAGTGTTCACAGACGCCGGCATTTCGGCAGAGGCCGCGGTGATGTTCGAAGATGAAGAACGCAATTTGCAAGCCCCCAAATCCATGGGTGCGATGACGGTCCTGGTGTCCCCCAATGCCCCCACGGCGGATTATGTGGACCTGCACGGCACCGATTTGATCGCCCTGCTGCAACAGATTGCCGCGACCCTCTCGCCCCCTGGGGGCGATCGGGCTATGTCCGGCACATGACAGACGGAACAACAGATGTCCTGATATCAGGCGGCGGTGTGGCGGGATTGACGGCGGCCATTGCCTTTGCCGACGCCGGATTTGGCGTGGTGTGCGTGGATCCAACCCCCCCGGTCACCGACCGAAACGCTGATGGGGCGGATTTACGCACCACTGCCTATCTTCAACCAGGCAACAGTTTTCTGGACCGGATCGGCGTTTGGCCAAAGGTCACACCCCACGCTGCCCCGTTGCAGGTGATGCGCATTCTGGATGCCAGCGGCGCGACCCACGAACCCCATGATTTTGATGCCGCCGACGTGTCTGATGCCCCCTTTGGATACAACGTCGGCAACTGGGCCATGCGGGCCGGACTGTTGGACCGGATTTCGGAACTGCCAAATCTGCAATTTGTACCCGGTGTCGCCACACAATCGGTACTGACCCGGACGGATGCCGCCCACGTCACACTGACCGACGGCACCAAAGTGACCGCCCGCCTGTTGATCGCAGCTGACGGGCGCGCCAGCCCGACACGGACCGCCCTGGGGATCGGCGTGCAGCGACACGATTTCGGACAAACGGCGCTGACCTTTGCCGTGTCCCACGCACAACCGCACCAAAACATTTCGACCGAGGTGCATCGGTCCGGGGGACCCTTCACCCTTGTGCCATTGCCAGACTTGGGCGGGCGGCCCTGCTCCGCCGTGGTATGGATGGAACGGGCCGCCACGGCCAAGACACTGCACACCATGGATGAAGCGGCCTTCAACGCCGCTGCCACAGAACGCAGCGCCGGGGTTCTGGGTGATTTGCACTTGGCATCGCGTCGCACGGCTTGGCCAATTATCAGCCAACTGGCAGACCGATTTTATGGCGAACGCACAGCGCTGGTGGCCGAAGCGGCCCACGTCGTCCCCCCCATCGGGGCCCAGGGCCTGAACATGAGCTTGGCCGACATTGAAGCGCTTTTGGACCTTGCCCAAGACCAGCCCGACGCATTGGGAACACCCGCGATGCTGCAAGCCTATCACGCGGCACGCTACACCGATGTTGCGTTGCGCAAGGCGGGCGTGGGGCTTCTGAATCGCGTTTCGATGCAAGGCAATCCCTTGGCGCAAATGGCGCGGCGCACAGGGGCAAAACTGCTTCACGATGTCAAACCCATTCGCGCAAGCCTGATGCGCTTGGGCATCGGGGCCGGATAACCCGCCACGGGTTGGGTTTTTTTACCTTTGGCCCTTCCCTTTCCCCGTCAGAGCCGTAGATTGCGCCAGATTTTTCCCAATGGACGGAAGGGACGGCCATGCGCGTCTACTATGATCGCGATTGCGATGTGAACCTGATTAAGAACCTGAATGTTGCCATTCTGGGCTATGGCAGCCAAGGGCACGCCCACGCGCTGAACCTGCGCGATTCCGGGGCCAAGAACGTGGTGGTGGCCCTGCGCGAAGGGTCGCCGTCCCGTGCCAAGGCAGAAGGCGAAGGCTTGAAAGTCATGGAAATCGCCGAAGCCGCCGCATGGTGCGACGTGATCATGTTCACGATGCCCGATGAACTGCAGGCCGAAACCTACAAAAAATATGTCCACGACAACCTCAAAGACGGTGCTGCGATTGCCTTCGCCCACGGCTTGAACGTGCACTTTGGTCTGATCGAACCCAAAGAAGGCGTAGACGTCATCATGATGGCCCCCAAGGGCCCGGGCCACACCGTGCGCGGCGAATACACCAAAGGCGGCGGCGTGCCCTGCCTTGTGGCAGTCAACAACGATGCATCGGGCAAAGCCTTGGACATCGGTCTGTCGTATTGTTCGGCCATCGGTGGCGGGCGGTCCGGCATCATCGAAACCAACTTCCGCGAAGAATGTGAAACCGACCTGTTCGGCGAACAAGCCGTCCTGTGTGGTGGTCTGGTGGAACTGATCCGCTGCGGATTTGAAACCCTGGTGGAAGCCGGGTACGCCCCTGAAATGGCATATTTCGAGTGCCTGCACGAAGTGAAGTTGATCGTGGACCTGATCTATGAAGGCGGCATTGCCAACATGGACTATTCGATTTCCAACACAGCGGAATACGGCCAATACGTGACCGGCCCGCGCATCTTGAAATACGACGAAACCAAAGCCCGGATGAAAGCGGTGTTGACCGACATCCAGCAAGGCAAATTCGTGCGTGATTTCATGTTGGAAAACGCTGTGGGCCAGCCCACAATTAAAGCGTCCCGTCGGGCCAACGACGAACACATGATCGAAGAAACCGGCGCGAAACTGCGCGGCATGATGCCTTGGATTTCAGAAGGCAAAATGGTGGACAAAGCCCGCAACTAAGCCCAGCGGGATAGCACATGCAAAGGCCGGGCCCCTTGGGTTCGGCCTTTTTTTGTGAAGCCAGGAAAGCACCACGCCATGCAAGCGACCCAAACCCCAGGATTGAAAAACTGGATCCGCATTTTGACCATCGCGTTGATCTGGGGGGCTGCGTTCATGGGCGTGAAAATTGCCTTGGACGGGTTCGGACCGTTGCAACTGGCCGCAACCCGGGTGGGCATTGGCGCTGTCATTTTGTGGCTGTTGATGCTGGCGCGGGGGGTGCGGTTTCCGCCGCTGTCCGACCGCCGGCTTTGGGCCACCATCACCCTGATCGCGATCCTGTCCACCGCCCTGCCCTTTGCGCTTCTGTCTTGGGGGCAACAGCACGTGCCATCCGCTTTTGCGGGGATGTCCATGGCCGCAGTGCCCCTGTTCATCTTGCCCTTGGCCCATATCTTCGTGCCGGGCGAACAGATGCATCTGCGCAAGGTTTTGGGCTTTGGTGTGGGTTTTGTCGGTACGATGGTTTTGATTGGCACGGGCGGCCTGCAGGCTGCCGAAACCTGGACGGTTCAAGTGGCACAACTGGCCTGCATCGGGGGGGCGCTGTGTTACGCCTGCAATTCGATCCTGACGAAACGCTGTCCACCGGTCAATGAATTGGCCCTGTCCACCGCGGCACTTGGCCTGGCGTTTCTGCTTTTGGCGCCCGCCGCATTGCTGGTCGAAGGGATGCCCCGCGCCATCCCAACCCATGCCTGGTGGGCCATGGCGTATTTGGCGGTGTTGCCCACGGCCGCCGCCTATCTTTTGAAGGTGGCCGTTGTGCGGTCGGCCGGTCCCAGTTTCATGTCCTTGGTGAACTATCAGGTGCCCGTATGGTCGGTGGTCTTGGGCGCGCTTTTCTTGGGCGAACGCCTGCCCGGCACGCTGTTTGCCGCTTTGGCCCTGATCCTGCTGGGTTTGGCGGTCAGCCAATGGGGCACGTTGCGCGGCCTGTTTCGAAGGGCTTAAACCCCCGAATGCACCGCCATCCACATGGTGATGGCCTGGCGCGTTTCGGCCACGTCGTGGACCCGCACGATCTGGACCCCTTGCGCCACGGCGGCCAACGCAACGGCCACGGATCCCGCCACGCGGTCGTCTGCCGCGCTGACGCCAGTTAATGTGCCAATGAAGCGCTTGCGCGACGCCCCCACCAAAATGGGGCACCCAAGCCCGTGCAACACCGACACACTGCGCAACAACAGCAGATTGTGGTCCATGGTTTTTCCAAAACCAATCCCAGGGTCGGTGATGATTTGGTCGCCAGGGATGCCTTTGGATTTGGCGAAATCGACACGCTGCGCCAAGGCGTCCGTAACTTCGGCCACCACGTCGCCATAGGTGGGGTTCACTTGCATTGTGTCAGGCATGCCCTGGGCATGCATCAAGCACACAGGGGCATTGGCGGCGGCGGTCACATCCGCCAGGGCGGCGTCGAACGAAAACGCTGATACGTCGTTCACCAGGTTTGCACCCGCCGCCAACGCGGCCTTGCCCACGACGGCTTTGCGCGTGTCGATGGACATGGCGACGTCGCAGCGCGCCCGGATAGCTTCGATCACCGGGACCGTGCGGGCCAATTCTTGGTCCGTACCGACTTCCTGGGCCCCGGGCCGTGTGCTTTCGCCACCGATATCCAAGATATCGGCCCCGTCGCGCACCATGGCCATGGCGCGGTCCACCGCTTTGTCTGGTGACAAAAACTGGCCCCCGTCCGAAAAGCTGTCCGGCGTAACATTCAAAATGCCCATGACCTTGGGGGAGGCCATATCAAGACCCGCGATCTGCGCGCGCGGTGCGGTCAAACGGGCCAAGACGTCGTTCGGTAAATCCGCAGCCTGAATGGTGACGGGGCCGGAACTCTGCAAAACTTCCACTTCTGTGAACCGACACCAGCCCCCTGCCAGCGCATGCTTGCCCCCCAAACTGACAAGCGGGCGAACGTGGTCGCCTGGCTGCGGATTGATCTCCATCAAAGGTCCACGGCAGCCGCAGAACTGGTCCGGGCAGTTGGCAAATTCGGGGTCGCATCGCCGCCCACAAAGACCACTTCCGCGGCGTCGATTTCTTGGGCGAACCATTCTGTCAGGCCCACACTGTCGCGGTGCGACACGGTTGGCCCTTCCACAGCGTCCAGCACCATCTTTGACGGGGCCCACACCATGATCTGATCGTTGCGCATGCCCCAATCCAATTCCGTGCGGGTGCCCACCACAACGCAGCGGTCGTCGAAACTTCCCAAGACCCAGGCGTTTTGTTCAATCGCCAACAGGTCAATGCGCCGTTGCGGCATGGCGTGACGGGCTTGGGCCACGGGCAGGCTGGGCAGCCCCACGCAGAACACCACTGGATGGTCATGGCGTTCCGCGGCATCAATCCAAGCCTTCAAATGCGGCGTTCCCAAAACGGTGTTGTCCACGTGGATGATGATCGGATGGGGGGTGTCTGCCAATGCCCGCACGCTGGCGTCACGGGACGCGGCGCGGACGATTTCAACACCCAAGGTGCCGGGGCCACGATCCAGTTTTTCAATGCGCACAAAGGCCCGCACGGCTTGCGGTTCCACCAAAATCCGGTCTGCGACGCGTTCAGCCAAGGTTTCCAACAAGTTCAGCCGTTCTTCCGACAACTCACCTTCGATCGCTTCCGTGACTTTGTCATAGGACAAAATGCGATCCACGTCGTCGTCCAGCGGACCATCCCAGGCTTGGACTTCCACAACGATGTTGAACCGGATGCGTTGCGTGGTTCCGCGTTCTGCCTGGAAAGCGCCGATTTCGACAGTCTTCACAAAATCCCGGACCGAAATTCTGTCCAGCAAATCGGGCTGCGTGTCTTCCGACCGTTCCCCCGGATGCGCAAAAGCGAGATGGATTTCCTTGGACATGCGCCTGGCCCCCTTGCTGGGCCGGTCAGCCCTACCCGCGGCGTTTACCGGGTTTGTAGAATTTGTGCACCCCAATTGTCGTGGTGTGAACAAACACACGCGACCAATTTGGGCGCACTGCCGTCGTATGATAGTATGTGGCGCCTTTGGTCAAATTCCGCTGGCCGCCGTTCATCATCACGTCTGCGATCTTGCCCAACCGGTTGTAAACGCGCCGATTGCCGATGCGTTCGTCGCGGCCATCGCAGGTGTATGTGAACTGGCAAGCAAACTTACGCCCGGTGCCCTGGTTCACCACACCGCAGATCGAATTGGGGAATTTCCGGCTGTCGACGCGATTCAAGATCACCTCTGCCACCGCGAATTGGCCCTTCAAGGTTTCGCCGCGCGCTTCGAAGTAAAGTGCTTCGGTCAGACAGCGCCACTGCTTGCCCCCGGTGACAACCGGACGGCGCGCCAACCAGCGTTCGCTGTAGCGGAACCCAAGCGCCTTGGGACGGCGGTTTGGCCGGATAGACGCTGACAGGCGGCCCGCGAAAAACGCCCGTTCGGTCACTTCGGACGCAATCTTGGCCATTTCCATCGTGACAGACGCCGGTGCCAAGGGCAGGCCAAGCGGACGCGCGGGAACGGAAAGTTCAGGGGACGCAGGCTGTGCAAAATAGATGCTTTTTGTCAGGGCGCGGTGCGTGCCGCGCTGCAAACTGGATGCCAGGTTTCGCCCCGCCCGATGCAGTGCCGCAACCGGTGCGGTGGGATCCAACGGCATGCCTTGGGAAGTAGACGCCATCAGAACGGCGTTGGACACATCCGCCCCAGCAGCGCCAATCAGCTTACCACTGTCTTGCGGCTGCACGGTGACAGCAGCGGCAACGATTGCAGAAGAAGCGTTAGAATGCAAATTCGCTTCGGGTCCCACGGGAACGTCTGGGCGGACAGCGGGTCGAAGGCTTTCAAAAGTGCGGGCCGCCGGACGCAAACTGGACGACATCGCGTCGTCGCGCATCTTGGGCGTCAATTCCAGCGCCAAGGCCGGAACCATGAAGGCCACGACGCCCACGATAAAAAAGCTAAGAAATTTTGTCATCAAGCGTTCGGCCAGCAGCATCCCAAAACCCAGCAGCTAAATAAGAGAAATGTCGTTTTGCGTCCACCCTTTGTTACGGCAAACATCCGAACAAATGGTTAGCCGTCGCGCAACAGTCTGTTTTCGGCGGTCAAAGCGCACTGTGCGGCGGCCAATCGGGCCACCGGAACCCGAAACGGAGAGCACGAGACATAGTCGAATTCATGTTCGCGCACGAATCGGATGGCGTCGGGTTCGCCCCCGTGTTCGCCACAAATGGACAAGATCACGTCGCGTTTTGCGCTGCGGCCCCGGCGGGCCCCCAGTTGCAACAACTCGCCCACGCCTTCATCGTCCATTTTGTGAAACGGGTCTTCGGCATAGACCCCTTGCTGGACGTAAGACGACATGAACCGCCCCGCATCGTCGCGCGACAGGCCGTAGGTCATCTGGGTCAGATCGTTGGTGCCAAACGACAGAAATTCACAGTGGCCTGCAATTTCCCCGGCGCGCAGGGCGGCGCGGGGTGTTTCCACCATGACCCCCAGGGAATAGGAAAACCCATTGCCCCGTTCCACGCGAACTGCAGCGGCAATGCCATCAATCCGGGTTTTCACGATTTCCACTTCACGTTTGGCCGATACCAGCGGGATCATAATTTCGGGCTTAACGCGGTCGCCGCAATCCAGCGCGGCTTCGAAGATGGCACGGGCCTGCATCTCGTAAATTTCGGGCACAGTGATGCCCAAGCGCACGCCGCGCATCCCCAGCATCGGGTTGAATTCCTTCAAACCTTCCACGCGTTCCGTGATGGTGGACACCGGCAAATTCAACGCCGCCGCCAAATCGCGCATCCCGACTTTGTCACTGGGAAGAAATTCGTGCAACGGCGGGTCCAGCAAGCGAATGCACACCGACCGTCCATCCATAATCTTGAATATTTCGGTGAAGTCCGCGCGCTGCAGCGGCAACAACCGTTCCAACGCCGACGCGCGGTCAGCATCGGTTTCCGCCAAGATCACTTCACGCATCATGGTCAGCCGGTCGGCTTCAAAAAACATGTGTTCGCTGCGGCAAAGCCCGATGCCGTCGGCCTTGAACCGTTTGGCCGTCAACGCGTCTTGCGGTGTGTCGGCATTGGCGCGAATGCCGATGTCGCGCACGTCGTCGGCCCAAGCCAACAATGTGGATACACTGTCGCCCAGCCCCGCTTCTTGCATGTCCACTTCGCCCGCCAACACCTGGCCTGATGTGCCGTCCACGGTGATGATATCGCCTTCGCGGATCACGCGACGCCCGGCCCCGATGAACGTCCGCTTGCGGGGGTTCACCATCAAGTCGGACGCCCCCACAACGCAGGGCACCCCGATGCCACGCCCGATCACGGCGGCGTGGCTGGTGATGCCGCCACGTTCGGTCACAACGGCCACAGCGGCGTGCATACCGCGGATGTCTTCGGGCCCGGTTTCGCGCCGCACAAGCACAGCGGATTCGCCCCGGGCCGCGGCGGCATGGGCATCATTGGCAGAAAACACCACCCGCCCTGTGGCCGCCCCCGGGCTGGCCGCGATACCCTGGGCCAAAACCGTGCGATGGGCATTGGGCGCAACTTGGCGGTGCAACAGTTCAGACAGTGCCTTGGCATCCACCCGCAACAGGGCGTCTTCGCGGGGAATAACCTTGTCCTGGGCCAAATCCACCGCAATGCGCACCGCAGCGCGGGCGGACCTTGAAATGCGCACAGCGTCCAGAATGGCCAATTTCCCACCGTCCACTGTGAATTCGATAGACATTTCTTCGCGCAGACGCACCCGCGCCAGTTTGCCGTGTTCGATCAGTTCGGCGAACACGTCGGGGCAGCGTTCTTCCAACGACGGGCCCCGGGTGTCTTTGGTCAAAAACAGGGCCTTGGCGTTGGGATCCAGTGCTTCACGCCCCTGCGATTGGCTGAGGTACCTGCCCCGGATGCCCGGCAAACCGGTGGAGGAACTGGCGAACTGAATAACACCCGACCCGCATTCTTTCTTGCCCACGCCCAATGCCATGGCCTGGATCACCAACCCCAACCCGGCGTCTGCAGGCGCACCCTTGGCCTGGCGCAACAGGCGCGCGGTGGTGCCGTCCCACGCCCGCGCCATAGAGGTAAGGACATCCTGCAATTGCCGCCCCACGTCCTGGGGGAAGGGTTCTTCGGCCTCTTCCTCGTACGCGGCCAGGGCGGCTTGGATGGCGGCAGGATCCGGCGCATCGTGAACATCGAAAATATCCGCATCCAGCCGCGCGACATGGACCGCATAGGACGTGATGAACCGGAAATAGAGCAGGCAAGCAGGCCCCTGGCCCAGCTTCTTTTGCAGCGCGGCGAACGTGACATCATTCAGCCCGATGTTCAAAACCGCCCCCGGCCCCCCCCAATCGGGCGAGGCTGACGACGGGCGCACGGACAAAAGCGGATTGTCGTCAAAGTGCGGCAAGACTTGGGTCAAATCCAACGGAATGCCGCGCGCAATGCCCGACACAGCGTCGAACGAAAGGGCCACGGTCTGGGGCACGGGCATGTTCAGCCGGATCAAGCGCTGCAAACACTTCGCCCGCCCGCCATAAATCGCGGCGGTCATGGGGGTCGTTTGTTCGATGACGACCATGGGGGCGAAGTCGGTATGCTGCACTGCGGCGATCCTTTTGAGGCCACCATAGGCAGTCATCGATTCGTTACAAGCCCTTTACCAAAACGCCTGGAAAATGGGCGAAATGGTCCCGTCAGCCTTCAATCTTGGTCAAATCCGCCACGTCCAAACAGGTGGCGCGGATGCGGTGCAGCAGGTTCAAGCGATTGCGGCGCACAGTTTCACTGTC
>JAHDDS010000018.1:40438-42322 GCA_020629235.1 Planktomarina sp. | reverse complement strand
CCTGACGGCACAGTTCACGGTGAAAACGTGGGCGAATTCATGGGCGACGGCTACAACGACGCTTTGCAGACCAATGACCAAAACGGTGACATGATCGGCGATGGCGATGGAAGCCACAACGACATCATCCTTGGTGCTGGTGGTGCCGATACCATCATTTCTGGCGTGGGCGACGATCTGGTTTTCGGTGGCTTAGGGGATGACTCCATCTCTGGTGCAGGCACCGGTTCCGACACCTATTACGGTGATCAAGGCCAAGACAGTATTTCTGGCGGCCTTGGTGACAGTGTCTATGGCGGCAGCGGCGACGACTCTCTGTACATGGGCGGTGGCTATGTCGAAGGAAACAGCGGCGATGACTTCATCGGCCTGGACAACGACCAAAACACTGTCTTTGGCGGATATGGCAATGACACAATCCGTTTGGACGACCCATCTGCCCTGGTGAACACCACCATCGACGGTGGCGAAGACGGCGTGGACGATTCCATTCCGGATGGCGACCATGATGTCTTGGACGTCACAAATATCGGGTTTGACGTGGCCACTGTGGTCTATGATCCAAACGACTCCGAAAACGGCACAGTTTACGGAACGGTCGCAAACGAAAGTGTCGTGTTCACCAACATTGAAGAGGTTGTTGGCTGGACACCGCCAAACACGCCTGATGGCACGGTGCACGGTGAAGACTTCGCCGAGACCATGACTGCAGGGTATGACGACTCCGGCCAAACCAATGACCAAAACGGCGACATCATCGGCGACGGCGATGGAAATGCCAACGACATCATCTTGGGTGCAGGCGGCAACGACTTCATCGACCCAGGCGATGGTGACGACCTGGTGTATGGGGGTGCAGGCGACGATACCGTCAACATCACGTCGAACACCGGCAACGGTTTGGGCAATGACACGCTTTATGGCGACAGCGGCGATGACCGTCTGGGTGTGGGCTTGGAGCCTGGCACGCAAGTGTCTTATGGCGGTATTGGCAACGATACAATCACGCCGCAGTCTGGCGACGACTTTGCCTATGGCGGTGATGACGAAGACTTCATCAACGGCGCGTCGGGCAACGACTATGCCGAAGGCGGTGAAGACAATGACACCGTTTTGGGCGGGTCTGGCAACGACACCGTGTTCGGTAATTCTGGCGACGACTCCGTCGCTGGCGGGACCGGAAATGACTTCGTTAATGGTGGCGCTGGCAACGATACGTTGACTGGTGACGCTGGTGATGACTCTGTCCAAGGCCTGACCGGCGACGACCTGTTGTTTGGCGGTGCTGGCACCGACACGATGGACGGGTCCGATGGCAACGATACCCTGTATGGTGGCGCTGACAACGACCTGACCTTCGGGTCGAGCGGGGACGACCTGTCCTTTGGTGGTGTGGGCGACGACACTGTGTTCGGCGGTTCTGGCGAAGATGAGCTGTACGGTGACCAAGGCGACGACACGGTCGACGGGTCCAACGGCAACGATACTTTGTTCGGCGGCAGCGGCGACGACACACTGATCGGCGACAGCGGCGATGACGTGTTCAATGCCAACAGCGGCGACGACGTCATGTTCGGCGGCGACGGTAGCGACACGTTCAACGTGACCGAAGCATCCAACGACACTGTCTATGGCGGTGAAGACGGACCTGATGATCAAATCGCAGACGGTGACATCGATATTTTGAATGTCACTGGTCTGTCTGGCGACAGTTCGGTTCAATTCGCCCCAACCGGCGGTGCGACACAAGAAAACGAGGACGGCACAGTCTTCTTTGCAAACGGCGACACGCTGGCCTTCACCAACATCGAACAGGTGAACGCAGACGTGACCATCGACGGCAATGACCCAGATGGCACCGTGCACGGTGAAGACTTTGGCGAA
>JAHDDS010000018.1:0-40338 GCA_020629235.1 Planktomarina sp. | reverse complement strand
GACCATCGACGGCAATGACCCAGATGGCACCGTGCACGGTGAAGACTTTGGCGAAAATATGGGTCCAGGTTACGACGACTCGCAGCAAACCAACGACCAAAATGGCGACATCATTGACGGTGCCGACGGTGATGACGACATCATCCTTGGTGCTGGCGGTGATGACACCATCGACTCCGGCCAGGGGGATGATCTGACCTACGGCGGGACGGGCAATGATTGGATTGCCCCGAACGTTGGCAACGACACAACCTATGGCGACAGCGGCAACGACACTGTCCGCGATAGTTTTGGCGATGACCTGATCTACGGTGGTACAGGAAATGACCTGGTATCGGGTGGTGCGGATGACGACACTGTTTATGGCGGTGCCGACAACGACACCGTGTTGGGTCAAGCAGACAACGATTTGCTGTACGGCGACGCAGGCAACGACCAAGTCGACGGGCAAGTTGGTGATGACACCATGTTCGGCGGTGCGGGAGACGACACTGTAGAAGGTGGCGACGGCAACGACCTGGGCTACGGCGGGGACGGCGACGACAGCGTGTTGGGCGACGACGGCGATGACACAATGTACGGCGACGCAGGCAACGACTGGGTCCAAGGCGAATCCGGCGACGACCTGGTCTATGGCGGGTCTGGCGACGACAACGTCTATGGCTTCGACGGCAACGACACCATGTATGGCGACGAAGGCAACGACGATATGTGGGGCCATGCTGGTGACGACACCCTGTTTGGCGGTGCTGGAAACGACGCTGTTAACGGCCAGAGCGGCGATGACTCTATGGCTGGCAACAGCGGCGAAGACACCATGAACGGTGACATCGGATCGGACACGATGTTCGGTGGGTCGCAAGCCGACACCATGTACGGCGGTCAGATGGATGACACCCTGTGCGGCGACAGCGGCGATGACCTGATGTACGGCGACGGTGGGGCCACACCTGCACCAGAAACCAAGACGTATGACTTGGTGGGTTTGAACGGTGGGTCCAACGAATACACCGACACCGGGACGGGTGAACAATCCACAACGACGCTGGCCAACTCTGGCTTCGACATCAACAATTCTGGCGGGTCGGACGCGAACTGGTCCAATGGTACGCCGGGGTCGTCTTCGACAGTGAACTTCTCGGCACCGACAACGGATGTCACGTTCACCATCGACGGGTTGACGCAAAACCTGACCGCGCCAGGCATCTTTGATGATGCAGTGGAAATCATTGCACGCGACGCGAATGGCAACATCGTTCCGTTCACCATGCCTGCGGGGTCGGGATACACGACATCCACAGGACCAGGCGGCAGCACGATCATCGACTCTGACGGGCCTGACAACGTCCCAACGTCTGTGACAGTCACAATTCCTGGGCCAATCGCCTCGGTTGAGATTGTTCACATCAACGGTGCGGACGATGACGGTTTGGCCGGTGCAACAGGCGCTGTGGGTTCCATCGGGTTTGCCGATGTGGACTTCAAAATCCCAACGTCGAACAATGACAACTTGATCGGCAAAGATGGCAACGACACCATCTATGGCGAACAGGGCAGTGACCAGATCGAAGGTGGTGCTGATGCAGACTTGATCTATGGTGGTGCAGACAGTGACGGCATCTTGGGCGGTAGTGGTGAAGACATCATCTACGGCGGCAGCGACACGGACAAAATCTTTGCGGGCGACGGTAACGATTATATCAACACCGGGTCTGGCGATGATTTTGCCGCGGGTGGCTTTGGAAGCGACACGTTCGACATCGACACGTTTGACAGCGACACGATCGTTGGGAATGAAGATGCCGACAACAGTGATGTTGACTGCTTGGACTTGTCGGACCTGAACGGTCAGTACGACATCCTCTATGCGGGTGGCGACAACGAAGACGGTTCGGTGGTGATGCAAGATGCGTCTGGCAACTCAACCGGCGACGTCTTGATCTTCCAAGACATCGAAAAAATCGTCTGTTTTGCCCGTGGCACGCGGATCATGACTGCCGAAGGTGAGGTGGAAATCCAAGACCTGAACGTGGGTGACATGGTCAACACCATGGACAACGGTTTGCAGCCAATCCGCTGGATCGGCAAACGGACCGTACCGGCCGCTGGGAAACTGGCACCGGTGGTGTTCAAAGCCGGAAGCTTGGGCAATGCCCGGGACCTGGTGGTGTCACCGCAACACCGGATGTTCGTTCAAGATTGGCGGGCTGAAACTCTGTTCGGCGAATATGAGGTTCTGTCGGCTGCGAAAAACTTCGTGAATGGCGAAACCGTTTATGTGGCAGAAGGCGGCGAGGTGGAATACTTCCACATCCTGTTCGACACCCATGAAATCGTCTTCGCGGAAGGAACAGCATCCGAAAGCTTCCACCCCGGTGAAGAAGGGGCGCAAGCCGTGGATCCAGAACAGTTCGAAGAACTGCTGACCTTGTTCCCAGAACTGCGTGCTGATCTGATGAACTATGGTCCATCGGCCCGGATGACACTGAAAGCCCACGAAGGGCGGTTGATCGGACTGGAAGTTCTGACGAAATAAATTCGCGGACGACAAGCGATAAAATTAAGGGCCCCGGGGACGGGGCCCTTTTTTTGTGCGCCCGAATCGAGCGGCAAAAAGCGCCAGCAAAAAACGGCACAATCCGCGCAGATTTTGGACCATTTCTGGGAAGAACAACGGCTTTCAACCAGCGCGGAAAATAAAGTTAAAAAAATCCCCTAATTTATTGATTTAAATGAAGAAAGGGCTTGCGTCGGGGTGTGGTTTTGGGTATCAATACTTCAAGGCGTATCCAAAGCGGTACGTACTTCGTAGAAGCCCCCCAGGTAACACTGGAGAGCTTCAGGAAACCGCGTTGACTCGTAAGAGTTGGCGCGGTTTTCTGGTTTCTGGGGTAAATTTTTTTTGAAAGTTGTCAGTGAATTCTGTCCCATATCATTTCGAAGTCGTTCGCAAATCGATCAGCGATCGGTTGCACATTTCGAAATAAGACTCTGTTTTCAAAATGCCGGGACGTCGCGTCTCGGGTCATGTTGGCAGTGCCCACGGCCACGGTCTGGGTCGCATTGGACAAGATATACTTTTGATGCATCCGTCGGCGCGTTGCTTTGACGGAAATCGGCAGGCGTTCGAGGTGGGCCTTCCGCGCCAAGTCACCTGCAAATCCACCGCCGATTTTTTGATCCAAAAGAACACGAAGTGGGCAACCGCGTCTGGCTGCTTCCAAAAGTGCTTCGTATTCTGGCACGCTGGGCGACATGGCATACATGGCAATGCAAATTTCTTCCCCGTCGGGCACGCAACGTATCGCGTCCAGTGCCAGTGTATTTAACGTCAAAGGTGCGGGTTTTCGGTTGCCACTAGGACGCAGCAGGTTGATTTTTTGCGCCTGATTGGTAGGACCCGCGCCCCGGGTGGGGCCGTCGTCCAGAATGTGATGGGCGGAAAAAGCGCTTAACACCGGGCCATCTTGGATTTGGGGCGGATAGGATTTAAGCATCGGCCGGGTGAAACCGCCCAGAAGGGCTGCTTTGCTGTCGTGTGCCTTCAAATCGACGCCATCCAGAAGCATTGCGCGCGCTTTGTTGGCAATCCAAAGTGATGTGTCAGCATCCGCTGTTTGGGTAGGGTCATTCCAAAGTGTGGTGAATTCATCAAAGAACCCGGCCAAAACATGGGCCGTGTCAGCTGTGCGTTCCAAAAGCACTGTATTTTCGTAGGCCTGTCTGCCGCGCGCACTCCAATTAAAGCTGCCAAAGGTCAAAAGGTGCGGCTGATCGTTCACCACAGCCAGCATCGTTTTGTGATGCAACATGCCGAAGCTGGACAGGTAATCCCATTCCGGCTGACCCGTGGTGCGCGACAGGCGATAGGGCAGGTCAATCTTGTATTTGATCGCAATACCAGGGGTCCCATTCTCGGCCATGTCTGGCAAAACGCTGGCGGAAAACGGGGAACGCTGGGACCAATCTGCCAGGATTTTCACCTGTATTCTGGGGTTGCGGGACACCACATCCAGAAGTTTTGCGGCGATCACTTGGTCTGTAAATGCAAAACACATAATTTGAAGGGTGCAGGTTGAACCGGGGCGAACATCGTCTGCCAAACGGTCCAAAGCGGCCAAAATCAAACCTTGGTTTGCGTCTTGTCCCCCCAGACTTTTGAACGCGATTTCCATTGTTTCGACCCGCCAACTTAGGGTCTGTCCTTAACAATTGGGGCTTGGTCTGTCATTATAAATCTTGTGCAGCGGCACTGGACAAAAGGGCGATGGATGATGCGGAATTGGGGGTCATGGGCACCAAGGACGGACCGTCACACCGCCATTACTTTTGCACAGAATATCAAAGAAAAACAACGACTTAATCGCCGATGCGCAATCTTAGAGCGATATATATCGGCCTGTGAATCTGTGGGGGACACGCCGCGGGTTTTGGATGTCCAACGCTTGCACAGGATCATGTTTCGCGGCTTGGTTCCCAGCTTGCCTGGGGCTGTGGGCGTGTTTCGGGGCACCAAAGACAGCAGCGTCGAATTTGCGGAACGGATCGTGCGCAACGATGGGTCGTTGGAAAATGTGAAAGAAGAAGACTGGTGCGTTCTGGCGCGGGATGTGCCCGCAGAAATGGACACATTTTCCGAAGGCCTTGGGAATTTTTGGAATGATCCAGATGCCTCTGCGTTTTTGCAACGCTTGGCCTATCTCACCCACACATTCTTCCATATTCACCCGTTCTTGGACGGCAATGGACATGTATGGCGGGCGGCGGTGTTGATCTTGGTGCGCCGGGCGGGGCTGCAACCCAATCCCGCCTGGCGCATAGATCAGAAAAATTATGGCGCAGATATGAGCTTTGCTCTGCAGCAATATCCGCACCAGCCGAAGGTTTTGGAAGACTTGCTGAAACGGCTTTTGCTGCGGGATGACCAGACCTGACCCAAACGTTGTCCGGTTTTTGGTCTTGGAATCAGAAGCCGACATAGGCCTGAGAGCCACCTTCAAGAGCGGTAATTTCTTTTGCGGCCCAAAAAATAATCAAATCAGAACAATGCAAGGCGCAAACAAGTTCAAGCGAGATGGGCTTTCTATGTCAGTTAAGAATCGGTTGCACCAAGAAACATTAGTTGCAAGGGTGATGGCGTTCGATGCCCGGTTTTCTATGCATTCGACATATTGAGTGTGAAAAGGTGCTGGGCCGAAAATCCAAGGGAGAGATTTAATGAAGACTATGATGAAATCCGCCATGCTGGCAGCGGTCAGCAGCTTGTCGCTGGCAGCGCCATCTTTCGCAGAAGACGTAAACGTTGCGTTCTTCCTGCAATGGCCCACCCCCAACCTGGTGGCAAAGACAAGCGGTGCTTACTCCGACTCCATGGGTGTTGACGTTAAGTGGACTGACTTCACCACCGGCACCGCGATGACTGAAGCCATGTTGGCCGGCGACATCGACATTTCCTACAGCCAAGGTCTGGCCCCATTTGTGACTGCCATCCAACAGGGTGCGCCGTTGAAAATGGTCGGGATCGCTGTGGTTTATGAAGCAAACGACTGCTTTGTACGCAACAACCTGGGTATCGACGGGTCCAACGCGTCCGAACTGGAAGGCAAAACCGTTGCTGTTCCTTTGAACACTATGGCCGACTATGCGTTCCGCAAGTACATGGCGCACTACAACGTGGACATTTCCACCATGACCATCGTTGACCAAGCCCCACCGGATGGTGCGAAGTCTTTGGCCGACGGCGCTGTGGACATGGCGTGTGTATTCGGTGGCGTTGACACAAAATCTGCTGGCGAAGTTGGCACAGCCATCATGACTTCGGAGCAAAAGCGCGAAGCCAACATCGGATCGTTTGACGTCATCACCGTGACCGAAAAATTCGCAACCGAAAACCCAGAGCTGGTTCAAGCGTTCATGGACGCAACTGCGGAAGCAAACCAAGCTTGGACCGGGTCGGACGAGCAAATCCAAATCGTCGCCGACGCATCTGGGATGAGCTTTGAAGACACAAAAACCACCCTGGAAGGTTTTGTGATCCCAACAGTTGAAGATCAGAAGAACAACTTCTTCAACGAAAATGGTGACGCAGCTTCGGCCGCGGCTTCCCTGGGCTTGGTATTTTCGGACGCCACCACAGACGTTGCAAAAACCATCGACGGGTCTTTCCTGCAATAATCGCTTCGTTGGAAAGCAAGGAAGGGGCCAGTTTTGGCCCCTTCATCTGACAGAACTGCGGTGCGTGTTCCGCATATTTGAAGCCACCGCCGGGCCTTCGGCGCCATATCAAAAGCGAAAACGACCATGGCAGATCTTGTCTGTGACAACCTGAGTATGACCTTCACCAACCCGCAAACGGGCGGCAAGGTGGAAGCGCTGAAAGACATTAACTTCAACTTAAAGAAGGGGGAGTTGTTGTCGGTTTTGGGCCCCTCTGGCTGCGGCAAGACCACATTGCTGAACGCCATCGCGGGCTTTGTGCCCCCAACGGGTGGACATGCCAAATTGGGGGACACGCTGATTGAAGGGCCGGGCGTGGAACGCGGAATGGTGTTTCAGCAGGGCGCATTGTTTGAATGGCTGCCCGTGTCGCGCAACGTGGATTATGGCCTGCGGATGCGCGGAAACGACAAAGATGAAAACGCCCGCCTGGTGGACAAGTGGTTGGATATCGTCGGCCTGCAAGGGTTCGGTGACACGCCCACATACCAGCTGTCGGGGGGCATGCAGCAGCGCGTGGCTTTGGCCCGTTGTTTGATCAACGAACCCGACGTGATTTTGATGGATGAACCGCTTGGCGCGCTGGACGCGTTGACGCGCGAAAAGATGCAGTCGCTGGTGCTGGAAATCTGGAAAGAAACCGGCAAGACCATCATGATCATCACCCACTCGGTGGAAGAGGCACTGCTCTTGGGCGAACGGCTGTTCGTTATGGCCCCGCGGCCTGGGCGGGTGCACAAAGAATATCGGCTGCCGTTTGCCGAACGCGGCCTGAAAGAATCCCTGCGTGACATTAAAAAAGACCCCCAGTTTTCCGAGGTGCGTGAGGAAATCCTGACGATGATCTGGGACATGGAAGAGGAGATCATGGGCCGTGCTTGATTCGCTTTCTGACAACCGCGCGATCGTTGCTGCGATCCTGATCCCAATTTTTTTGATCGCCTTTGCGTGGTCAATTTTCCATGGCCGCCGCCAAGGACGCCTGACCGAAAATGACGAAGTATTCGGCGACCCGGTGCGCACAAAGGGCGGGTGGTACTGGTCTGTGACCGGGGTCTGTGCCTTGTTCTTGGTGTGGTTCTATTTCTCTTGGGGGGTGGGGCGCGCCTATTTCCCTGAAGCGGCCAACAATATGTGCCAAGTGGCCAAGTTGGAAGAATCTGTGGGGCCGATCAAAGCGTCGCTGCCCATCGGATCACGGTATTACAAGTCGACCTTGCTGGCGGCGCGAAATTCTGACCAACTGGATGTTTTGCAGGCCCAGCTGGCATCGACCCCATTTACGGCAGATGAAAAGGCCGAATTGGCCGTGCTGGTGGATCAGACCAAAGCGTTGATCGCCAATTCGTCGGACCCGGCCAATATGTCGGATGAAGCGCGCAGCGGTTTGTCGGATATTGCCAAACGGATTGATGGGCTCAGCGGCTTTTTGGATGCAGGCCACGATGGGATGACCCCGTCGGCAGAGGCTTTGCAACAGCCCAAGTGGGGCACGACCTTTGTGGAAATTCCCATTCTGCCCACCACTGCACGCGGGGTGATGTTTGACAACGCTGCAACGCAAGCTGCTGAAATCGCAGGGGACTTCAACAAAATCCGCAACAAGAACGCCGCCAACGACCTTCTGATTGCAGATACCAAAGCCCGCATCGACGCCTTGAAAGCCGTCAACGAAGCTGGCGATTTTGATGAAGCGACCGCCGATGCGCGCGTGGCCTATGTGAAAGCGGTGGAACGCATTTTCCGTCGCTTGGACGACGGGCTGATTTTCCCGGCCGCCGCGTTGGAAGAAGTGAACGAAGCGGTGGTGGGTCTGGATAAGTCCAGCAGCCGCGCCCAAGGGGCGTTTCGCATCGCGGATGCGCTGTTGTTTCCTGGACCCGGCATCGTGAAATCGGCCACCCAGTGTACAGAACAAGGGTCCGCCCGCTGGTTGCCCAAGCCCACGGACGTTGTGGCCACTTTTGGACGTTTGGCCAATCCAGATTTGGAAAATGGCGGCGGCTATCGCGGTTTCCCGCTGTTGTGGTGGGATTGGGTTGCTGTGGCTGACGTTGTGGCGTTCTTCGTGCCGGATTGGATCGCCGATGCTTGGCCGGGCGAATATGCCCGCCACGGATCAGACGGTACAATTCAGCCGAATTTCAAAGACAAGTTGCTGGACGTGGCAACGGGGGACGTAAATCTTGGGCACTTCCCCATGTTAGATGGTCACATCTGGGACTCTCTTTTCCGGGTGCTGGTGGCGCTTGGACTGGGTATTTTGTTGGGCGTGCCGCTGGGGCTGTTCATGGGTGTTTCGAAGTTCTTCAAGTCGTTCTTCGATCCTTTGATCGAACTGTACCGTCCCGTGCCGCCCTTGGCGTGGGCACCGCTGATCCTGACGATCTTCGGCATTCAAGACGACGGTAAGATTTTCCTGCTGTTCATGGTGGCGTTTGCGATCATGGTGATTTCCGCCCGCACAGGGGCGTCAGGGGTCAAGCTGTCAAAGATCAGGGCGTCGCATTCACTGGGCGCAACGGATCGGCAGATCATGTGGACCGTGATTTTCCCCAATGCTTTGCCCGAAATCTTGACGGGTATTCGCATCGCAGTGGGGGTATGTTGGGGCACGTTGGTGGCCGCTGAAATGTTGGCTGGCACCACCGGCATCGGCTTCATCGAAAACATCGCCCGGACCGTGTCAGACTATGAATTGATCTGGGTCACCATCCTGATCATGGGGATCTTGGGTCTGATGTTCGACCTGATGATGCGGTGGGTGATTGAAAAAACCATTCCATGGCGCGGCATGGGCTGACCTGTGGACGCAGTGCATTGCAAAGGGCCGCCCGGCATGTTCGGGCGGCCCTTTTTGTTGCGATGACGGTTGGCCTAGTGGCGCTGTGCGGTGCTAGAGGCGCGCACGATTAATTCTGGCATCACGTGACAGCTGTCCATGGCGGTGTCCGGGGTCACGATCGACGCGCAAAGTTTGTCAGCGGCAATCGCGCCGATCTGGCGGGCGGGAATGCGCACAGTGGTCAAGGCCGGTTCCAAGTCGCGCGATCCTTTGAAATCGCCGATGCCCACAACGGCCACATCTTGGGGGACGCGCAGTTTCATTTGCTGGGCCGCCAGCAAAAGCCCCGCTGCCAAAACATCGTTGCCGCAAATCACCGCCGTTGGACGTTGGGTTTCGAACAAGTGTCGCCCGGCTGCCTTGGCATCCGCCACACTGTACGGGGTTTCGACAATGCAATCGTCCGGCACGGCCAATCCCGCGCGCTGCAATTCGGACAAGATGCCCGTGATCCGGTGTGCGGCGCGGTCATTGTCTTGGGCCGGGGGCAAGACAAGCGCGATGTCGCGATGCCCTTGATCCAACACATGCCGTGCGGCCATGCGTCCCGCCATGACATTGTCCGTCCCAATGCAGGGCAGGGGGCTGGGGGTTTGATAGTTCCACAGCAGTGCGGCTGGGGTGGTTTGTTGGTCCAACAAGCGTTCCGTTTCTGCGGCGTGGTCCAGACCGATCAAGGCCAGCCCATCCACCCGGTGTTCCAGCATTTTGCGGGTCAGACTGTATTCGCGGTCCAGGTCATACCCGTGGGACGCCAACAGCAGGGTAAAGCCTTTGGCGTCAATTTGGTCCGAAAAGCTTTGCACCAATTCCGCGAAAATCATGTGATCAATGGTGGGCACAATCAGGCCAATCGTACCGCTGCGGATGCCATGGATGGTTTGGGCGGCGCGGTTGCGGATATAGCCCAGGCGTTTGACCGTGGCTTCAATCTTTTTACGAGTCGCAGGCTTCACCAAGTCGGGGTGATTGAATGTGCGCGACACAGTGGAAATAGAGACTTTTGCAGCCTTGGCAACGGCGACGATATCAGCGGATTTGGTAATCTTATCAGGCATTTAATCGCCGTTTCGGGGTGATTTATGAAAACATTTGCATTCCTATTTTCATTGGCTAGCGTGGGAAGTCAACGAAATGCGCTGTGTGGTGGGGAAACGCTGCGATGGAATTCTTGGCGTGGTTTGGACCAGTTTTTGAACCTTGGTCCATGATGCTTTTGCTGATCGGGACGATCGGTGGGCTGATTTTGGGGGCCACGCCTGGCTTGTCCCCCACCATGGCTGTGGCATTGGCCATTCCGTTTACGTTTCGCATGGAACCCGTGCACGGGCTGATTTTGCTGGGGGCGCTTTACACATCCACCGTTGCGGGCGGGGCCGTGTCCGCGATTTTGCTGAAAATCCCCGGCGCGCCCGCCAATATCGCCACCACCTTAGACGGGCACACCATGGCCGCCCGGGGCGAAGGCCGTCGCGCGCTGCAGCTGTCCTTCATTTCGTCGCTGATCGGCGGTGTGATCGGTGTATTTCTACTGATCTGGTTGACGCCCGTCTTGGCCCAATGGGCCCTGGCGTTCGGTCCGTCCCAGTTGTTTTGGTTGGCCATCGTGGGGGTCACGGTCATCGCCACGCTGGACAGCAAGTCCGTAGTGAAGGGGCTGTTGGCTGGCTGCGTGGGCATGTGGTTGGGCACCATTGGGTTTGACGACATCATCGGCGCGCAGCGATTTATCTTCCATCCGTCCCTGTCGGGGGGCATCCACATTATCCCCGCATTGATCGGCCTGTTTGCCATACCGCAGGTGATTTCGATGTTTGCCAAAGGACGCACCGCGTCCGACCTGCAATCTGCCGCGACACCGCGCGATGCATTATCCGCCCAAGCAAGCGGCGTCTTGGGCGCGGGTCTCGGCTGGATCAGTTCCATCGGCGCGTCGTTTGTAGAGGTGTTTAAATACGGCCGGTCGCTGTCCATCGGCACGCTTGTGGGGTCCATCGTGGGGTTGATCCCAGGCGTCGGCGGCCAGATTGCTGGTTTGGTGGCCTATGACCAATCGCGCAACTTTTCGAAAGAGCGTGAAAAATTCGGCACAGGCCACCCCGAAGGCATCATTTCTGCCGAAAGCGCCAACAACGCCATGGTGGGGCCGTCACTGGTGCCGCTGTTGACGCTGTCGATCCCCGGTTCGCCCACCGCTGCTGTGCTTCTGGGCGGGTTGATCATCCACGGTATTTTTCCGGGGCCCGATATCTTCACCTTCCACCCCAACGTGGTGTGGCCGTTCATCAACTCTATGCTGTTGGGCCAAGTTCTGATGTGTTTCTTTGGGATCATCATCGCGGGCATGGTGGCCAAAATCGTGAAGGTGCACCATTCCACCATGGCCGCAGTGGTGTTGGCCCTGGCGCTGTTCGGCAGTTATTCGGTGCAACTGTCGATGAATGACGTGTTCATCATGCTGTGCCTGGGCACGGGCATGTATTTCTTGGAACGCTGGGGGTATTCGGCTGCACCCCTGGTGCTGGGGCTGATCTTGGGTCCCATTGCGGAAGGCAACTTCGTGGAAGGGGCCACCATTGCGGCGGCCCAAAACGGGGTGTTTGAATACTTTTTGCGCGGCACCATGAATAAAGTCCTGATCGCGCTGGCGCTGGCATCCATCGCCTATGCCGTGTGGATCAGCCGCCGCACCCAAGCCCATGGGGGGCAGTCATGACGCGTTGGCAACATATTATCCCCCCCGCGGTACTGACCCTGGTTGGTCTGTGGGTTTGCTATGTCAGCTATACTTCGGAACCTGCGGCGGCGTTTCTATTCCCGCGCATCGTCGCCACCGTATTTGCTGTTTTGGCGGTTTGGGGTTTGGCGTCGGCAGTGTTGGGCGATGGTTCAGGCAATCAGGGCATCAGCGCCCAGATGTTTCGAAACATGCTGCCGGGGATCGTGGTCGGGGCGATATACATCTTTTGGGCCGCCAAGGGATTGGGGTTTTACACGGCCACGGCGCTGTCCACCTTTGTACTGGTCGCGCTTTATGACCCGGCCCCGCACAACAGGCTTTGGACCTGGGGCAAACGTTTCGCAATCACGGCTGTCTTTGTGGCTGTGATGTATCTTCTCTTTTCGGTTTTGTTGAACGTGTACACGCCGAAAGAAAAACTGTTCTGAACCGCAACAGCGGCAGAACGCAAACCACAAGCTTTTGGGAGGACCAAACATGAAAAAGCTTATCGCAGGTGCCGCACTGGCACTGATGGCCCTGACGGGAACAGCCCAGGCAGATGGCCACAACTATCCTGATCGTCCGATTATGATGATGGTCAGCTATGGCGCCGGTGGTGCCACGGACTTCCAAGCGCGCATCGTCACTATGACGGCCGGCAACGAAGATGCTTTGGGCATGCCCATCGCCATTATCAACAAACCGGGGGCCGGTGGCCGGGTCGGCTGGAACTGGTTCGCCACGCAGGCGGAAGCCGATGGTTACACCCTGGGCGCATACAACGTGCCGCACTTCATCGCGCAATCCATCAAGGGTGGCGTGGACTATTCCACCGACAGTTTTGAACCCATCGCAAACTGGGGCGCTGACCCGGCGGTGTTCGTTGTGGCCGCAAACAGCGACATGAACTCTATGGCCGATGTCATTGATTTCGCCAAAGCCAACCCCGGCAAGCTGACATTTTCTGGCGCTGGTCTGTTTGTGGGCCACCACATCGCAGCCTTGCAGTTGGAAAAAGCGGCTGGTGTGAAACTGGCCTATATCCCCAACAAGAAGGGCGGCGCCGGTGCCATGAAAGCCGTGATCGCAGGCGACGTTATGGGCGGTGTGAACAACCTGTCTGACGCGTTCCGGGCCCAAGCCGCCGGGACTGTCAAAATCCTGGGCGTGTTCGACGTGGCGCGCAACGACTTCCTGCCGGACGTGCCCACAATGATGGAACAAGGCTATGACATCGACAACGCATCGGTGAACTTCCGCGGTGTCATGGTGCCCAAGGGCACACCGCAAGCCGTGATCGACAAACTGGCCGCCACTGTGCCGGAAATGTTCAAGAACGGTCGCGTTGCGGGCAAAATGAAAGCAGGCGGGTCGCCCATGCACATCATGACCCGGGAAGAGGTTCAAGCCATGTGGGCCAAGCGCCAAGAAACGCTGACCACGCTTTTGGAAGGTCTCTGAAGACTGCTATGGCCTGTCCCGTTTGCGCGGGGCAGGCACCGCAATCCGATTTAATTTTCTGTGAGATGCCCCATGGACGAGATTGAACAGCTTGTTGCCCGTGCCCGCGCCGCCCAAACCGCTTTTGAAGCGAATGGAAGCCAGGCGCTGTACGACCGCGCGGCCAAAGCTGCGGCCTGGGCCATCATGGAACCCGCCCGCAACCGCGCCCTGGCTGAACTGGCTGTCAAAACAACAGGGCTGGGCAATGTGCCGGACAAGATCACCAAGAACCATCGCAAGACCCTGGGCCTGATGCGCGACATCGAAGGGGCCAAAACATATGGCGTGGTGTCTGAAGACCCGGCCAAAGGCATCACAGAAATTGCCCGACCTATGGGGGTGATCGGTGCAGTTGTGCCGTCCACCAACCCCGGGGCCACACCAGCCAACAACATCATCAACGCGCTGAAGTGCGGCAATGCGATCATCCTGTCGCCGTCGCCCAAAGGCGTGCCCACCTGTGAAACCCTGCTGGAATTTATCCACGCAGAATTCGACAAATGCGGCATCGACCGGGATTTGGTGCAGATGGTGCCCGCCCCAGGAACCAAAGAGAAAACCCAGCGTTTGTTGGAATTGTCGGATTTGATCGTGGTGACGGGATCGCAAAACAACGTTAAACGCGCCTATTCTTCCGGCACACCCGCCCTGGCTGTGGGGGCCGGGAACGCCACGGTCATCGTGGATGAAACTGCTGATCTGGCTGGGGCTGCCGACAAAATTGCGCTGTCGAAATGTTTTGACAACGCCACCAGTTGTTCGTCTGAAAATGCTGTTATCGTGGTGGATGACGTCTACGACGCCTTTGTTGCAGAACTGGCGCGGGCAGGTGGGGCCACCATCGCAGACGAAGCCCGCGTGGTTTCCGCGCTGTGGCCGGATGGGCATCTGAACCGATCCGCCATCGCACAAGACGCTGAACCCATGATTGAAGCCTTGGGGCTGACAGGCGATGTGCCAGCGACCACCAAGTTCCTGGCAGTGGAAACCGATGGCGTGGGGCCGGACCATCCACTGTCGGGCGAAAAGCTTTCGCGGGTTCTGGCGCTTTATCGCGCATCTGATTTTGATGCGGCTTGCGCTTTGGCGAACCGGATCCTGTCCCACATGGGGGCAGGGCATTCGGTGGGGCTGCACACAAGCCAAGACAATCGCGCCATGGATTTGGGCAACGCCGTGCCCACAAGCCGGGTGATCGTGAACCAGGCCCACTGCATCGCTGTGGGGGGCGCGTTCAACAACGGCATGCCGTTTTCCTTGTCCATGGGCTGCGGCACGTGGGGCGGCAATTCGTTCGCTGACAATTTGCATTGGCGGCACTTTATGCAAACCACCAAGATTGTGCGGGAAATCCCGCCAGTGGAACCCGCCGTGGATGATATCTTTGCCGACTACTTCGAACGGGTTGGCGCATGACCGTTGGCGCAACACCCCCCAAAGGAACCTTGCGCGATTGGATCGACGCGCGGGCCGATGCGGGCGGGGTGGCGTTTACATTCCCAGCAACTGGGCTGGATTTGGGCTGGGCTGATCTGCGCGATCAAGCCCGCGCTTTGGCAGCGCATCTGACCGGCTTGGGGGTTCAAAAAGGCGAAAGCATTGCGATCCTGCACCCCAACGGGCCGGGGGCAGTTCGCGCGCTTTATGCGGTGCTGTACGGTGGGTTTCGCGCCACCATGGTGAATTTGGTGGCCGGTCAAGCGGCCATTGCCTTTGCCCTGACCCATTCGGAAGCGCGCTTTGCTTTGGTGGACAGCTCTGCCGAAGGGATTTTTAAGTCCACCAAACCGGCTGGCATGGCTGCCGTGGCATTATCCGAAACGGGCACTTGCGCCCTGCATCCGGTTTCACCATCTGATGATGCGCTGTTGATGTACACATCCGGCACCACCGGCACGCCAAAGGGCGTGATCCACACCCAAGAAAGCCTGTTGGCGGGGGGCTGGACCACTGCACTGGCCCATGGGTTAACCCCCGCCGATCGCGGATTTTGTGTTTTGCCCATCTATCACATCAACGGCCTGTGCGTGACGGTGATGGGGGCTTTGGTATCTGGGGGATCGCTGGCCATGGTGCCGAAATTCTCCGCCAGCCAGTTCTGGGGGCAGGTGGACGCCAGCGGGGCCACATGGTTTTCGGTGGTGCCCACGATCATTTCACATCTGCTGCACGGCGCGGTGGATGTGCCCGATGGCGCCAAGGCCCGGCTGCGGTTTGGCCGATCAGCGTCAGCCCCGCTGTCGCCCGATGTGCAAAGCGCCTTTGAACACCGCTTCGGTGTGCCCATCATTGAAACCATGGGGCTGACGGAAACCGCCGCGCAAATTCTGTCCAATCCGTTGCCCCCAGGCGTGCGCAAAATCGGCAGCCCAGGCGTGGCGTTCGGCAACGATGTCGCCATTCGCGCCTTGTCCGGGGAAACCTTGGGGCCAGACCAAGACGGGGAAATCGTCGTCAAAGGCCCCAACGTCATGGCGGGATACCTAAAAAACCCAGACGCCACTGCGGGCACTTTCACCGAAGACGGCTGGTTGCGCACGGGCGATTTGGGGCGAATGGACCGGGACGGATACATCTTTGTGACGGGGCGGTTGAAGGAACTGATCATCAAGGGCGGGGAAAACATTGCCCCGCGCGAAATTGATGACGCCCTTTATGCCCACCCAGACGTGGTGGAAGCGGCGGCCTTTGCTGTGCCCTGCACGTCTTATGGCGAACGGGTCGAAGCGGCGGTGAAGTTGAACGAAGCGTCCCAAACCTCGTCCGCGGTGTTGATGGATCAATGCCGCCGTCAGTTGGGCGCGTTCAAAGCCCCGGACCAGATCCATATTCTGGATGATTTGCCCAAGGGGCCTTCGGGCAAAATTCAACGGCGTCTGTTGGCGGAAAAATACGCCCGTCAGCCGCAGCAATCTTTGCCGTAATTGCGCGCCTTGGACGTTTTGCCCAGCCCGGGGTTGAACGAATTGGTGGGGTCCAGGGATGTATAGTGATCTACCAAAGCGGGCTTGGCGGCGTAAAGATGCCCCACATTGTGTTCTGCTGGATATTCTGCACCGCGCCCGTCCAGCAGCGCCAGCATTTCTGACTTGATGGCTTTGGGGTCCGCGCCCTTGCGGATCAGATAATCTTGGTGGAACACGTGGCACAGAAAGTGCCCGTAATACATCTTGCCTACGATGTCCTGTTCCAGGTGGTCTGGCAGGGTTTCGAACCAGTCTTCGTCATTGCGGCGCAATGCGATGTCCAAGGCCAGGGTGTCTTCGATGGTTTTGGGGTTCACGGCTTGCATCCGCACCGCCGCCCCCGCCGCCGCAAAGCGGTGCAACATGGCTTTGCTGGCTTCAGCAGGCGTGCACTTGAACCAGCCGCCCGGGCCAACTGTGGCGGTCAGCAAGGCTTCGGTGTCAGGACCGCAGGGCGCGGACACTTTCAAGATCAGGTGATGTTCAAACCGGTCGCGAAACGCCATCATCCGCTTGGGCAGGGCTTCGGGCATCAGTCTTGACAGCCCTTGCATTACCCGGTCCACTAGGTTTTTGGGCAGCATTGGCAGCTTGTTCAACCGTGCGTCCAGCGCGCCTTTGATGGCAAAAAACAGGGGCAGCCGTTGGGTGCCGAACCAGTGGATCATCAGCAACGTGTCTTTGCCGTAGATGCGCGAAATATCAAAACAGTCCCGGTGCAGATATTCACCGCTGACGGGCAACTCTGGCAGGTCTTGCAACAGACCGCGCCGCAAGCGCGTCAAAGCTTGGGTGTCATCGGTGCCGACATAGTACACATCTTCGCGCCCTTCGGTTTCGAACGTGTCCAACCGCACCGCAAACACGGCGATTTTGCCTGCACAGCCCGATGCTTCAAACAAGCTTTCGGGATCGGCGTTGAAGCGGGCAGGGGTGGGGGCGTCGACTTGTCTGACCTTAGCAGCGTACCCCGTTTGCGATGCTGCGCCTTGGTCGTGGTGGATCGTGGCAGGGTCAAATTCGCCCCGGTCCAAAGCCGCCAGAATGGATTCTGGGTCGCGGCCCAGGTCGATGCCCAGGTGGTTCACCAATTCCAATTCGCCCGCGGCATTGATTTGTGCAAAGACCGAAAGCTCTGTGTAAGATGGGCCGCGGCGCACCAGGGATCCGCCAGAATTGTTGCACACGCCCCCCATGATCGACGCGCCGATGCACGATGATCCGATCACCGAATGGGGTTGGCGGTTCAATGGCTTCAGCAGGTTTTCCAAGGCGTAAAGCGTGCCGCCGGGCAGGCTGACAATTTGTTTGCCCCCGTCGATGGGGTGGATCTGGTCCAGCCGCAGCGTGGAAAAGATCACCACGTCGCGGTCATAGTGCCCATTGGGGGCGGACCCTTCTGTCAGGCCAGTGTTGGCGGCTTGGCATATGATGATTTTGTCTGCGGCCACGCAAGCCTGCAACGCGCGCCACATCTGCACCAGTGTCCCTGGGACCACCACCGCCAAGGCATCTCCACCGCCGGACCGCCATCCTGTGCGAAACCGTTCGGTGGCTTTGGCGCCGGTCAAAACATGCCGTCGGCCGACAATGCCGCGCAGGGCCGTGATCAGGTCATCGTTTGTCATGTCACAGTTTATTCACCGGCACTTTCAACATCAGATTGCCAGCCCCATCCACGGGCACTTCGCCCGCGCGCATGTTGACCTGAAGGGACGGAATGATCAGCTTGGGCATGGCCAGCTGCGCGTCACGTTCGGTGCGCAGTTTGACAAAGGCATCCCGGCTTGTGTCGCCGCCCACGTGGATATTGGCGCGGCGCTGTTCCCCCACAGTGGTTTCCCAAGATATCGCCCGGCCACCGGGGCCATAGTCGTGGCATACAAACAGACGCATGGCATCGGGCAAGGCCAAAACCCGGTGGATGGAATCGTACAATTGCCCCGCATCGCCGCCTGGGAAATCTGCCCGGGCCGATCCGCCGTCAGGCATGAACAGCGTGTCGCCTGCGAAGGCCGCATCCCCCATCACGTGGACCATGCAGGCCGGTGTGTGACCGGGGGTGTGCAGCGCAAAGCAGGACATTTCGCCGACGCGATAAATGTCTTGGTCCGCAAACAGCGCGTCGAACTGGGACCCGTCGCGCTGAAATTCCGTGCCTTCGTTGAAGATTTTTCCGAACGTGTCCTGAACGCTTTGGATGTGTTCGCCGATGCCGATCTTGCCGCCCAGCTTTTCTTGCAGGTACGGGGCCCCCGACAGATGGTCGGCGTGGACATGGGTTTCGATGATCCATTCCAGGTGCAAATCGTTGGCGGTGATGTGTGCGATCATTTGATCGGCGCAGTCAAACGACAACCGCCCCGCAGCATAGTCAAAATTCATCACCACATCGATGGCTGCACAGGACTGCGATGCCGGGTCCTTCACGACATAGCTGATGGTGTTTGACTGGGGGTCGAAAAACGATGTCACCTGGGGGTGCACTGTCATGTCGGGGGTCGGGTCAGCCATTCTTTGCACGCCTTGGATCACTTCGCGGTTCACTGTGGGATATGTATGCCCCCAAAGCTGCGATAACCTCAAGAACTTCGACACCAGCCGGGGGGGCGTCGTTTGCGCCAGGCCGTCACTTGCGTGTCCCTGTTGCCAGATGATGGAATTGGTGTTTCACTCCCCCCCAACACTACAGGTGGCCGCGCCAGGTCCCGGGGGGAGAACACCATGTCCGACACATCACGCGCCGTGCTTGATATTCGCAATTTGTCCATCGAACTGCCGCCCGGGGCTGATCGCAAATATGCCGTGGAAGACTTCAGCCTGACGGTGAATCGTGGGGAAATCGTTTGCGTGGTGGGCGAAAGCGGGTCGGGCAAGTCTGTGATGACCAGCGCCATCATGAATGACGTGGCCCCGCGGTTGAACATTTCATCCGGCCAGGTGCTGTTTGACGGAATGGACATGCTGCACATTCCTGAAAAGGAGCTGAATGAAATTCGGGGCGCGCGAATTTCCATGATCTATCAAGAACCCATGGCGGCGCTGAACCCGTCTATCAAAATCGGCAAGCAGGTGGACGAGGTATTCAAACTGCACCGCCCAGAAATTTCACCCGCCGATCGCAAAAAAGAATCCCTGCATTTGTTCGAACAGATGAAACTGCCTGAACCGCCACGGATTTACGACAGTTACCCCCACCAAGTGTCAGGCGGGCAATGCCAGCGGATCGTCATCGCCATGGCCCTGGCGTGCAAGCCCGACGTGCTGATCGCAGACGAACCCACCACGGCCTTGGACGTCACCACCCAGGCGGAAATTTTGCGGCTGATCAATGATCTGCGGGAAGTCTATGACAATGCCACAATCTTCATCACCCATGACTTTGGCGTTGTGGCCGATGTGGCGGACCGGGTGGCGGTGATGTGTTGGGGCAAGTTGATCGAGGAAGGCCCCAAAGAAGACGTGCTGCTGCGGCCCAAAGAACCCTATACCCAGTTGCTGGTGGACGCTATGCCGCTGCTGGAAACCACCCGCGCGCCAGACGAAGGCCGCAACGATGCCCCGCTGGTGCAGACCAAGAACTTGCACAAAATCTATCGTGGGAAGGCGGGCGATGTGCATGCGCTGAACGATGCCAGCTTCGTGCTGCGGTCGGGCGAAACTTTGGGCGTTGTGGGGGAATCCGGGTCGGGCAAATCGACCCTGGCCAAAACGCTGATCCGCTTGGAAGAACCCACCGAAGGCGCCGTGATTATAAACGAGGAAGATTTCTTGAAGCTGTCGGGCGCCGATTTGGTGAAGGCGCGCAAGAACATCCAGATGATTTTCCAAGACCCGTTCGGGTCGCTGAACCCCACCCAGACCGTCAGCTATATGATCACCAGGGGGTTGGAATTGCAGGGTCTGTCAGGGGCCGAAGCGCGCGCCCGCGCCATCGAATTGCTGGACCAAGTGGGGCTGGGGGAAGCCGCGCTGAACCGCAAACCGCGCAATTTTTCGGGGGGCCAGCGTCAGCGCATCGGCATCGCCCGGGCCCTGGCCATGGGGCCGGACATTGTGATCGCCGATGAAAGCGTGTCGGCGCTTGATTTGTCCGTGCAAAAACAAGTGCTGCGGCTGATGAATGACCTGCAAGCCAAGTACAAAATGGCCATCATCTTCATCACCCACGATCTGCGGGTGGCGGCACAGATTTCGGACTATATCACTGTTATGGAAAAAGGCGTGATGGTGGAATTCGGCCCCGCCGAACAGGTGTTCGAAAACCCCAAACATCCTTACACAAAGCGACTGTTGGCGGCGGCCCCGGGCAAGGGATGGAACCCGCCGCGCTTGTCCGCCGAAGAAGCGGCAAAGATCGCGGCGTCCATCGAACGTTTGTAAGCGATCAGCCCCCGCCCGCCAACAGGCTGGCATTGCCACCCGCTGCTGTCGTGTCGACGCACAGGTGGCGTTCCACAAGCGCGTGGGCCACATCGGGCTGGCCGGTGATCAGCGGCACAATCGCGCCGGGGCGCTGCGCCAGGGCCAGCGCCAACGCCCGGCCGTGGTCCTTATCGCCCCACCACATGACACCGCCCAAATCCGGCAGCACGGTTAAATCTTGGGGTGCAAACCTGTCGGGCGCGTCCTGGGTTTTGCCCCCCAACCGGGCAATCGCGGCTTTTTGCGCATCCACATCTGGCCCCAGGCACAGGATCGGCGGGCGGCTGGCATAGGACAATTGGTTCAACTCCCCCGTCGGCCCGGGCAGACGGATTGACCGTGACCGTGGCGGGTGGACGGCTTCAAGATGCATGAAGCGCGCCACATAGTTTGGCCCCCCAGCCTTGGGTCCTGTCCCGGACAGCCCTTCGCCCCCAAAGGGCTGGCTGCCCACGACGGCCCCGATCTGGTTGCGGTTGGCATAGACATTGCCCGCATCCACCGCATCGTTGATCAATTGCACCCGGTCGTCGATCCGGGTGTGCATCCCGAAGGTCAGCCCGAAGCCTGTGGCATTGATATCCGCAATCACCTGGGACAAATCTTGCGCTTTGAATGTGGCCATGTGCAAAACGGGCCCGAAAATTTCGCCCTGAATATCCGCGATGCCGTTCACCTTGATCAACGTGGGGGCCAAAAAATGGCCCGTGTCCGGGGCAGGGACAGTGTGCAAAACGCGCCCTTGGTCTTTGGCCGCCGCGATATGGGCGGCGATGTCAGCACGTGCCGCTGCCGTGATTAACGGGCCCACATCGGTGGACAATGCCCAAGGGTCCCCCACATGAAGCTGATCCATCGCCCCCATCAACATGGTTTGAAACGCGGGCGCGATGTCGTCTTGCACATAAAGGCACCGCAACGCCGAACACCGCTGACCTGCAGATTGAAAGGCCGATGCGATGATGTCGCGAATGGCTTGTTCGGGCAGGGCCGTGCTGTCCACGATCATCGCGTTCAACCCGCCTGTTTCCGCGATCAATGGCGTGCCGGGATCGCACGCGCTGGCCATGTTGGCTTGGATGCGGCGGGCTGTGGCGGTGGACCCGGTGAAGGCCACGCCGTTCACGCGGCGGTCCGATGTCAGTGCCGCCCCCACGGTGCCCCCGTGCCCGGGCAAAAGTTGCAGGGCCGTGGCGGGAACCCCGGCGTCCAACAGGCGCGACACCCCCCAATGGGCTACGGCGGGGGTGGTTTCCGCAGGTTTGGCCAACACGGCATTGCCAGCGGCCAGGGCAGCGGCAATCTGGCCCGTGAAAATCGCCAGCGGGAAGTTCCAGGGTGATATGCAGGTGAAAACCCCGCGCGCGACCCCGTCGGTGTCCAGGGCGCGGGCGGCATAGTACCGCAAGAAATCCACCGCTTCGCGCAGTTCGGCCAGGGCATCGGGCAAGGATTTACCAGCCTCGGCCCCCAAAAGGGCGAAGGCGTCGCCGAACCCAGCCTCATACAAATCTGCGGCGCGGTTCAAAACGGCGGCGCGGTGGCTTGGGCTGTCGGCCCAGGGGCTGGCTTGGGCAAAGGCCGTTTCCACATCGTCAAGGCTGGCCAGGCTGACGTGCCCGATGACGGTCCCTGTGGCGGGGTTTTCGATCACCTCTGTCTGTCTGGTGCGGTTTGTGGGGGTCGCCAAGATGGGCCCCACATTCAAATCGGTGGGGGGCGTTCGGGCCGCCGAAATGGCAGCCAAATCATGTTCCGCGGTCAGATCAAAGCCCATGGAATTGATCCGCTCTGGCAGGAACAAATCTGGCCCCGTTGCCACTTCGAAATCGCTGGCTTGCGCGTCGGCAAATGGGTCAGATGCCACCTGAACTGCGGGCACCGTTTCATCGACGATCTGGTGCACGAACGACGAATTCGCCCCGTTTTCCAACAGCCGCCGCACCAGATAGGCCAGCAAATCGCGGTGCGCCCCCACGGGGGCATAGATGCGGCAGCGGGTGTCGGCTTGGGCCCGCACCAGTTCGTGCAGGGCGTCGCCCATGCCGTGCAGCCGTTGGAATTCAAACGCGGTTTTGGGCAAGGGCTGGGCCATGTGCAAAATGGCCGCCACCGTGTGGGCGTTGTGGGTGGCGAACTGCGGATAAATCCGATCTGTCAGGCCCAGAAGCTTGCGCGCATTGGCGATATAGCTGACGTCGGTGAAAGGCTTGTTGGTGAACACGGGAAAGCCCGACAACCCCTGGACTTGGGCGTGCTTGATTTCCGTGTCCCAATACGCCCCCTTCACCAAGCGCACCATGATCTTGCGATTGTGTTTTGCGGCCATGGCGTGCACCGCGTCGATCACATCGCCCGCGCGTTTGCCGTATGCTTGCACCACCACGCCGAACCCGTCCCAGCCTGCCAAGGCGGGATCGGCCAAGGTGGCGTCGATAACGTGCAAGGACAGCTCTAACCGGTCCATTTCTTCGGCGTCCACGTTGAACCCCATGCCGGCTGCCGCCGCCTGGCGGGCCAGCTTTGTCAAAACAGGCACCAGTTCGGTCATGACCCGCTGGGTTTGGGCCACTTCATAGCGTGGGTGCAGGGCGGACAGTTTGACAGAAATGCCTGGATTGGCGCGGATGTCATCGTTGGGGCACGCGCTTGCGATGGCCGTGATGGCATCGGCATAGGACTGGGCGTACCGGTCCGCATCTGCAGCCGTCATGGCCGCTTCGCCCAACATGTCATAGGAATAGGTGTAACCGCGGTTCTGCATATCCCCTGCGGCTTTCATGGCTTGGGTGATGTCTTCGCCCAGGACAAACTGCTTGCCCATCTGCTGGATCGCTTTGGTGACAGCGGCGCGGATCACCGGTTCGCCCAAGCGTTTGATCATGCCCCGAAGACTGTCGGCGATGCCCGATGATCCGTCTTCCAAAACTTTGCCGGTCAACATCAACCCCCAGGTCGACGCGTTCACCAAAGGCGACGATGATTGGCCCAGATGTTCAGACCAATTGGACGGGGCGATTTTGTCTTCGATCAGGTCGTCGATGGTGGCGGCGTCTGGCACACGCAACAGCGCTTCTGCCAAACACATCAGCGCCACACCTTCTTCCGACGACAACCCGTATTCCGCCAAGAAATGTTCCATCAGTGACGGGTCTGTTCCATCGCGTAAACGCTGCACCAGGTCCGCGCCGTGGGCCGCGATTTGCGTGCGATCTTGATCGGTCAGTCCCGACGCTTGCGCCAATCGGTCCACCAGGGCGCGTTCGTCTTGGCAGGGCTGCGGCAGGCGGGGCGGCAGAACATCCATGTCAGGCACCCTTGGCGCGTTGGACCATGCCGAACAAGTCGCGCGGGTCGTCGGGATCGGCGATCATGTCCAAGTCCTCAAATGTGCCGTGGTCCTGCAACAATCCGTGCACGTATCGCAGGGCCGAAAAATCTTCGGTGGCAAAGCCCACACTGTCGAACAGCGTGATCTGGCGGCTGTCGCGGCGGCCCTGGTTTTGCCCGGTGATCACCGTCCACAGTTCGGTCACGGGATGGTCAGGGTCCAGTTGTTGGATTTCCCCTTCGATGCGGGTTTGGGGTGGGTATTCCACAAAGATGTCGGACCGCAGCAAGATATCGCGGTGCAGTTCTGTTTTGCCGGGGCAGTCGCCCCCGATGGCATTAATGTGCTGACCCGCGCCCACCATGTTGTCGGTCAAAATGGTGGCGTATTGCTTGTCTGCTGTGCAGGTGGTGATGATGTCTGCGCCTGTGACAGCGGCTTGCGCCGACGTGCAGGGCACCACGGTCAACCCGGTATCCGCCAAATTCTTGGCCGCCTTGGCAGTGGCGGCCGGGTCAATGTCGTACAGCTGGACGGTGTCGATCCCCAAAACCTTGTGGAAGGCCAGGGATTGGAATTCGCACTGCGCGCCATTGCCGATCAACGCCATGGTTTTCGCCCCCTGCGGTGCCAAATACTTCGCCGCCACAACCGACGTGGCGGCGGTGCGCAGGGCGGTCAGAACAGTCATTTCCGACAGCATAATGGGATAGCCCGTGTCCACCCGGGCCAACAGCCCAAACGCGGTCACGGTTTGATACCCCCGCGCCATATTGGCTGGGTGCCCGTTGACGTATTTGAACCCATAGGTCACGCCGTCCGATGTGGGCATCAGTTCGATCACGCCTTCGTCGGAATGGGCGGGTACGCGCGGGGTTTTGTCAAATTCGGGCCAGCGCTTGAAATCTGCCTCGATCTCGGCGGCGATGCCTGCGATCATATCGGCCACGCCCACGCGGTTCACCAATTTCATCATGTTGTCGACGCTGATGAAGGGCACCATGGCCATGGGGGACGGTTTTAGGGACATAGGCTTTGCTTTCATCTGCTGCGGTTGGGGCGGTCCAGGACGGTTCTGCCCATAAGCGAGGCGGTCAAATCCACCATCAAGCGGGCGGTCTTGCCTTGGATGTCCAGGAAGGGGTTCAATTCCACCAGATCAAGCGATGTGACCAACCCGCTGTCGTGCAGCAGTTCCATGATCAAATGCGCTTCGCGGAAGGTGGCACCGCCTGGCACCGTGGTGCCCACGGCACAGGCGATGTCAGGGTCCAAGAAATCCACGTCGAAACTGACGTGCAGCCGCCCGTTGGCCTGGGCCACCCGGTCCAAAAATTTGGTCAGTGGCGCTTTGACCCCGTGTTCGTCAATGGCGCGCATGTCGTGGGTGTCGATCCCCATGGTGCCCAAAAGCGCGCGTTCAGCTGGGTCCACCGATCGCAGGCCCAGCATGCAGATATGATCTGGCTTCACCGCGCAGGGCAGGGGTGGGAAGTGCCCGTCAAACCCGTCCAACCCGGTCATATAGGCCACGGGCGTGCCGTGCAGATTTCCGCTTTCGGTGGTGTGCAACCGATGCAGGTCCGGGTGGGCGTCCAACCACAAAACGAAGAAGGGCTGGCCCAAGTCCTGGGCGTGGCGCGCAAGCGCTGGAACACTGCCCGCAGCAATGGAATGATCCCCACCCATGATGATCGGCATGTCGCTGGTGCGCGCCGCCTGACGGGTGGCCTGGGAAATCGCGTCAATCCAGTTGGCCACGTCATCCAGGTCCGTGATCGCTGCGTTGGGGTGCGCGGCAAATGCCCGCGACCCAGGTGTAAGGTTGCCAATGTCGTCGACTGTGCAGCCCAGGTGCGTCAGCGTATCGGCCAGCCCCGCGGTGCGAAAGGCGTCTGGCCCCATGACGGTGCCGCGGCGTTTGGTGCCCACTTGGCAAGGCGCGCCAATCAGCGTGCAGGTCTTTGAAGGTGTCTGTTCCATGGCGGCAGCTTAGGGGAATCGGCCCCCGAAAATCAGTTGTCAGATTGCGCAAAATGACAGATGATTTGCGCATTATGATACCCCTTTGGACATTTTGATAAATGCGCACCATCGACGAAACCGACAGGGCCTTGCTGCGCGTGTTGCGCAACGACGCGCGGATCTCTGTCACCGATTTGGCCGCCACACTGTCTCTATCGCGGGCCACCGTGAAAGCCAGGATAGAAGCGCTGCGGGCGGACGGCATTATTCGACGCTTCACAGTAGACGTGGCCACCGCCACGGAAGAGGATATGGTGAATGCCTTGTCCTTGTTGGAACTGCAGTTGGCCAAGACCGACAAGGTGCATCGCGCCCTGGCCCGGATGCCTGAATTCACCAGCGTCCACACCACCAATGGCCAATGGGCCATCGTGGCGCAGTCGGAAACCCGAAACTTGGCGGACTTTGATCGGTTGTTGAACCGTATTGGACGCCTGGACGGCGTGGTGAACGTCGAAACCTGTTTGCTGTTGAAACGTTTGCAGTAGTTGGCGCTGGCGAATTGCGTGCCGCCGCCTATGTCCTGGGTCACTGGGCAGGGGCACGTCATGCAGGCAAAATCTAAATCCTTGAAGGTGCCCGCCGGGCGGTTTCAGCGCTTGGCCCGCATGGGCGCGCTGACCAGTGGGATCGCAGGGCGCGGTCTGTGGCAAGCCGCCAAAGACGTGGGCCAAGGCCAAAGGCCCAAGCTGCGCGACGCCCTGCTGACCCCGGCCAACATCACAGCCTTGACCGACGAACTGGCCAAAATGCGCGGCGCAGCCATGAAGATGGGACAGCTGTTGTCCATGGACGCCGGCGACATCCTGCCCCCGGAAGTCGCCAGCATCATGGCGCGCTTGCGCGACAGCGCCCACCATATGCCGCCTGCCCAGTTGAAAACCGTGCTGACCACCGCTTGGGGCAAAGACTGGCAGCGCAGCTTCGCCCAGTTCGATCCGCGCCCCATGGCGGCGGCGTCCATCGGGCAAGTGCACAAAGCCAAACTGTCCGATGGGCGTGATGTGGCCATCAAAGTGCAATATCCCGGCGTGGCCCACAGCATCGACAGCGACGTGGCCAATGTGGGGGCATTGATCAAACTGTCTGGGTTGTGGCCAGGGGACATCGCCCTGGGTCCGTATTTGGAGGAGGCCAAAACCCAACTGCGGGCCGAAACGGATTATCTGCAAGAAGGCCAACATATGGCTGCTTTTGGCCAGCACTTGGCCCAGGACCCGCGGTTTGCGGTGCCTGGCTTTATTGCCGGCCACAGCACGCGGGACGTTTTGGTGATGTCGTTTGAAAACGGTCATCCCATCGAAGACACAGCCACCGCGCCGCAAGCCACGCGCGATGCGATCGGGCGCGCGCTGATCGACCTTGTGTTGCAAGAGGTGTTCGATTTCGGCCTTGTTCAAACCGACCCCAATTTTGCCAACTATCGTTTCGACCCGCAGACCCAGAAGATCGTCCTGTTGGATTTCGGGGCCACGCGGACGGTCCCGCCCAAATTGGCACAGCAATACCAAAACATCCTGCGCTGCGGGATGGCGGGTGACGTGCAAGGCGTGGAAAATCTGGCCCAAGACATGGGGCTGTTGTCGGCAACGGACGCAGACGCCCACAGGGTGCTGATCGCGCAGATGATCGACACTGTGTTTGCAGCACTGTCTGCGCCTTGGGTTTTCGATTTTGGCGAAACGTCGCTGCCCGAACAGCTTCAGTCCCAGGGCACGGCCCTGTGGAATGCGGGTTTTGTGCCCGCGCCAGCCCCCATGGATGCGGTGTTCTTGCAGCGTAAATTCGGCGGCATGTTCCTTCTGGCCCAACGGCTGAAGGCGCGGGTCGATATTCAAGACGCGCTGCGGCCGTTTCTTTAAGCCACGCGCGCACTCGACACGGATTGACGGGCTTCTATGTGGCAAGGGGCGCGGTGCAGCCAAAAGGACGGCCCATGGTTTTGGACATTCGATCGGTCAGGAAAACCTTCCAAGACCCCAGCGGGCCGGTGGACGTGTTGCGCGATGTCAGCCTGTCCCTGACGGCGGGCGAGGCTGTGGCGCTGACCGGTGAATCAGGGTCGGGCAAAAGCACGCTGATGCACATCGCGGCGGGCTTGGACCAAGCCGACGCGGGCCAGGTTTTCGTGCAGGGCACCGATTTGACCACCTTGCCGGAACGCGCCTTGGCCGACGTGCGCCGAACCCAGATCGCCTTGGTGTTTCAACAGTTCAATCTGATCCCGTCTTTGGACGTGGCCGCCAACATTCGCTTTCAAGCCGCCTTGGCCGGGCGCACGGACCCAGATTACCAAGCGCATTTGGTAAGTGCTTTGGGACTGGGCGGACAGTTGCACAAATACCCCGAAAACCTGTCGGGCGGTCAGCAACAGCGGGTGGCCATCGCCCGGGCCTTGGCCGCCAAACCCGCGCTGCTGTTGGCCGATGAACCCACCGGCAACCTGGACGAAGCCACAGCCCAAGCGGTGATGGATGAAATGCTGGCCCTTGTGGCGCAAACCGACGCGGCCTTTTTGATGGTGACCCATTCGCCCGCCATGGCCCAAAGACTGGGGCGTCAGGTTCATTTGCGATCGGGCGTGGTGTCGGGGTCATGATGGGGATGTGCCTGCGCGCGCTGATGTCCCATTGGCGGCGAAACGGGGCGCAAGTGCTGGCCTTGGTGGCGGGATTGGCCATGGCCACGGCGCTGTGGTGCGGGGTCCAAGCCATCAACGCAGAAGCGCGCGCCAGTTATGACGCGGCGGCGGGGGTTTTGGGGGAAGGCCAGTTCGACCAACTGGTGCCCCGCGACGGGGATCGCATCGCATTGGCGGACTATGTGGCGCTGCGCCGGGCCGGGTGGCAGGTCAGTCCCATGGTGGATCACCGCGAAGGGTCTGTTCGGATCATCGGCATCGACCCGTTGACGGCCCCGCCGGGCTTGGGGGGCGTGTTGGCGCTGTCGGGGCCAGGCCAGGGCGTAACTGCGCGCGCAAGGGCAGGGGTGTTTGTGCATCCCCGCACGCGCGACAGCCTGCAAGTTCAGCTCCCGGTGACGGCGGACCCAGCGGTTCCGCCTGGGATTGCCATCGGTGATATTCAAGCAGTGCAGCGCTTGGCGGGTGACGATCACCTGTCGCGGTTGATCGTTCTGCCAACCCAACCGCTGCGCCAGGGCGAATTGCAAAAGGTGGCGCCAACCCTTCTGCTTTTGAAGGCGCGCCAGACCGCAGATATCGCGCAGCTGACCGACAGCTTTCATTTGAACCTGACGGCTTTCGGCTTGCTCAGCTTTGTGGTGGGGCTGTTCATCGTGCACAGCACGATCGGCCTGGCGTTTGAACAACGGCGCAGCATGGTGCGCACCCTGCGGTCTTTGGGGGTGCCGTTGGCCACAGTGTTGGGGGCCATGGCCGCGGAAATGGCCGCCTTTGCCCTGGTGGGCGGCGGCCTGGGCGTCGCCTTGGGGTACTTGATCGCGGCGGCTCTGCTGCCCGATGTGGCGGCCACGTTAGACGGGCTTTACGGTGCGCAAGTGTCAGGTGCGTTGCAGATCAGACCCCAATGGTGGGCATCGGGATTGGCCCTGGCGGTGGGGGGCACGGCGGTGGCCATGGCCGGGCACATGATCCAAACCGCCCGCATGCCGCTTTTGGCCAGTGCGCGACCGCGCGCGTGGGTGATGGCCAGCGCACGCCAAGCCCAGGTGCGGGTGGGCTTGGGATTGGCATTGATGGCCGCAGCCGGTCTGTTGGCGGCAAGGGGCCAAGGGTTGATGGCCGGGTTCGCCCTGCTGGGGTGTATGCTGGTGGGGGGGGCGTTGCTGTTCCCGATCTTGGCCGGATGGGGCGTGGCATGGGCCAGCGCGCGCAGCAAATCCGCCATGGCCGCATGGTTTTGGGCCGACACCCGCCAGCAACTGCCCGGGCTGAGTTTGGCTTTGATGGCGTTGTTGTTGGCCGTGTCTGCCAACGTGGGTGTTGCCACCATGGTGTCCAGTTTTCGCGTCACCTTCGTTGATTTCTTGGATCAACGCTTGGCGGCGGATCTGTACGTGCAAGTGGACACCGCGCAGCAAAGCGCGGCCTTGGATCAGTACTTGCAAACCCGTGGGGCAGAGGTGTTGCCCCTTGCCCGCACCGAGGCATCCCTGGCGGGCCAACGGGTCGAGGTTTGGGGTATTCGGGTGGGCCAAACCTATCGCGACAATTGGGTATTTTTGGATGCGACTGACCGGGCCTGGGACACTGTGCAGGCGGGGCAGGGTGTCATTTTGAACGAACAATTGGCCCGGCGGCAAAACCTGTGGGTGGGGTCCACGCTGCGGTTGACGGGACTGCCGACGTTGCCTGTGTTGGCGGTGGTGGGGGATTACGGCAATCCGAACGGTCAGGTGATCGTCGGCGAAGGCCTGTTTCACAGCGCCTTTCCCAATACACCGGCGCTGCAGTTTGGCGCACGCACAGCGACACCGTCCGCATTGGCCGCAGACCTGATCCGGGATTTGGGGATCGACGAAAATGCCATGGTCGATCAAGCCGCCCTCAAAGGGCTGTCGTTGGACATTTTTGAGCGCACGTTCCTGGTGACCGGGGCGCTGAACGTGCTGACACTGGGGGTCGCGGGCTTCGCCATGTTGATGAGTCTTCTGACCCTGGCCGATCTTCGCTTGCCGCAACTGGCCCCGGTCTGGGCCATGGGCCAAACGCGCCGCTGCCTGGGGGGGCTGGAACTGGGGCGCGCCTTGGTGTTGGCAGTCGCGGTGTTTTTATGCGCGTTGCCCCTGGGGCTGGGTCTGGCTTGGGTGCTGTTGTCGGTCGTGAACGTGGCGGCCTTTGGGTGGAAGTTGCCGATGTTTTTGTTTTGGGACGAATACGCGCGCTTGGCGCTTTACACGGTCTTGGCTGCGGCGTTGGCTGCACTTTGGCCGGTGCGCCGCTTGATGAGCTTGCCGCCTGCAACGCTGGTGAAGGTGTTTTCCAATGAACGTTAAGCTTTGCCTTCTGCTGATTTTTCTGCCGTGGGCGGCTGTGGCCCAAGGGTTTTCCGGTCTGGGGTCCCAGGCCGATGGATTTGCCGTGCCCGCGCCCAACCCGCAGTTTGACTTTCCCGCCGATCACGCGGCCCACCCTGATTACCGGATCGAATGGTGGTATTTGACAGCCAACCTGCAAGACGCTGCGGGCCAAGCTTACGGGTTGCAGTGGACCTTGTTTCGCACGGCCCTGGCGCCTGGGGATGAAGTGGGATGGGGGTCGCCCCAGGTCTGGTTTGCCCACGCCGCTGTCACCACACCCCACCGCCATTTTGCCACCGAACGCTTCGCGCGGGGCGGCATTGGGCAAGCGGGGGTTCAGGCCGCCCCGTTTCGCGCGTGGATCGACGAATGGTCACTGGCCGGCCCGAATTTCGATCACCTGACGGTCCAGGCCCAAGGCCCTGACTTTGCCTATGACATGCAGCTGACAGCCCAGGGCCCGCTGGTATTTCATGGGCAACAGGGATTTTCCGTCAAATCGGCGCAAGGGCAGGCCAGTTATTACTATTCCCAACCGTTCTTTGACATCGCAGGGCAGCTGGTTTTGCCCGATGGTCCCGTGCAGGTCACAGGCCAAGCCTGGCTGGACCGGGAATGGTCGTCGCAACCTTTGGCGGACAGCCAAACCGGGTGGGATTGGTTTTCGCTGGCGTTTGACAGCGGCGACAAAATGATGGGCTTTCAATTGCGCGACACGCGCGGCGGCACCTTTTCGTCCGCCACGTGGATCACGGCAGACGGCACCACAACGCCTTTCGTCGATGGGGCGTTTGTGGCGGACCCGCTGGACAGTCATACTGTGGCGGGCCGGGATGTTCCGGTGCGGTGGCGGGTGCAGTTGCCCGCCAAAGGCGTGGATGTGACGGTGCAAGCTTTGAACCCAGACGCTTGGATGGATCTGTCCATTCCGTACTGGGAAGGCCCGGTACTGGTGGACGGCAGCCACACAGGACAAGGATACCTGGAGATGACAGGATATGACTGACCCAAATGATCTTGCGGCCTTCTGGGCCCAGGCCTGGCAACACTTGGGGCGCGGCGTTGCGGATGGCAAATCACCTGCGCGGTACCCCACTTTTGCCACGGTGTCCCCGGACGGAATGCCCGAAGTGCGCACCGTGGCGCTGCGCCGCGCGGACAGCGCAGCACAGGTGTTAGAGGTGCACACCGACATCGAAACCCCCAAAGTGGCGGCCTTGCGGCAGACCCCATGGGCCAGTTTGCACGTCTGGCTTGCCCGGGCCGATCTGCAAATCCGCGCCACCGCGCGGGTGGACATTCTGACCGGCCCGCAGGTCCAAGCCGATTGGGACCGGGTGCCCGCAGCATCGCGGGTGTCGTACGGCACCAACCCTGTGCCGGGCGCGCCGATTGACCACGTCTTTGCCTATGACAAGCCCCCCGATCGCGACCGCTTTGCCGTTTTGCGATGCCATGTTGCCAAGTTGGATTTGGTGCACCTGGGCGCGCGCCATCGCAGGGCGGTCTTTGAACGTGACACCGATTGGGCCGGACAGTGGGTGGCCCCCTAGGGCGGGGCTTTCGCCTTGTGCCTGGCGCATCTTTTGGATAATCAGCGCCAAGACTTATCCGTCGGGGTGCCCTGATTTTTGGGGGCTGAGAGGCAGCAAGCCGACCCGTCGAACCTGATCCGGGTGATACCGGCGTAGGAAACGGGTACACCGCGCACAGACAGCGCCTTCCCATCCCATCGCCCAGACCGCCCGACCACACCGAAGGGCAAAAGCCATGGCTGATAAAACCCCCATCGCGTTGACCATCGCGGGCTCTGACAGCGGCGGTGGCGCTGGCATCCAAGCGGACCTAAAAGCCATATCCGCCAATGGGGCCTATGGGGCCAGTGTGGTGACGGCGATCACGGCCCAAAACACCCAAGCCGTCACAGCCGTGCATGCTGTGCCCATCGAGGTGGTGACAGCCCAGATCGACGCGGTTTTGTCGGATCTGGACGTGGATGCCATCAAGCTGGGGATGTTGTTTTCCCCCGACCTGATCGACGCCGTGGCCGACGGGTTGAAGGGGTTTCAAGGCGCAATCGTCGTGGACCCGGTGATGATTGCCAAATCTGGCGACGCCTTGTTGCAGGATGAAGCTGTGTCCGCATTGACCGAACGCATTCTGCCGTTGGCCACTGTCCTGACGCCGAACCTGCCAGAAGCCGCTCGCCTGCTGAACACCTCAGACGCGGTTGGTCCCGAAGCCATGGAAACCCAAGGGATGGACCTGCTTGCTTTGGGGCCGGACGCTGTGTTGATGAAGGGGGGGCACGGGGCAGGGGAAGACTGCATTGATATCCTGGTGGGGTCGTCCGGCTTGTTGTTGCAGGTGCAGGGCAAGCGCGTGAACACGCGCAACACCCACGGCACGGGATGCACCTATTCCGCGGCCATCGCGGCCCACCTGGCTGCGGGCAAAGACCTGACCACAGCGGTGGCGCTGGCGCATGATTACCTGAAGGGGGCGATTGCTGCGGCGGATGATTTGACCATCGGCCAGGGGCACGGCCCGGTGCATCATTTCTACCAGGTATGGGGGTGACGGCGTGACGGCGGTCACCATCATCGGCGGCGGCGTGGCGGGGCTGTGCGTGGCGCGGGTGCTGCGCGACAAGGGCGCCGATGTCACCGTTGTGGACCGCCACGACGGCCCAGGCCCCCACGCGTGTTCGTGGTGGGCGGGGGGCATGTTGGCCCCCCATTGCGAAGGTGAAAGCGCTGAAGAACCCGTGGTGCGCTTGGGGCAAGAAGCGGCAGATTGGTGGGACGCCCACACGGGATGCGTCACCCGCAATGGGTCGTTGGTGGTGTCTTTGGCGCGCGATCACGCGGACCTGACACGTTTTGCCCGCCGCACCCAAGGCCATGATCCCGTCACCAAAACCGAAATTGCGCAACTGGAACCCGACCTTGGGGACCGCTTTGCCAAGGGTCTGTTCTTTGGGGCAGAGGCGCACTTGTCCCCCCGCGCCGCCCTGTCTGCATTGCGCGCGGGCTTGCAGTCGGATGGCGTTGTTTTTGAAACCGCAGACGCCGATCCTGCCGACTACGCATCCCGGGGCCTGACCGTGGATTGCCGGGGCTTTCGCGCCAAAGATGCGCTGGCGGACCTGCGCGGGGTGAAAGGCGAAATGCTGGTGTTGTCTTGCCCAGACGTTGCGCTGAACCGTCCCATCCGGCTGCTGCACCCCCGGGTGCCGCTTTATGTCGTGCCGCGCGGCGACGGGGTTTTTATGTTGGGCGCGACCCAGATCGAAGGGGCCGCCGGTCCCCATGTCACGGCGCGGTCTTTGCTGGAATTGCTGTCAGCGGCCTATGCCCTGAACCCCGCATTCGGAGAGGCATCGGTGCTGGAAATCGGCGTCGACAGCCGCCCGGCCTTTCCTGACAATCTGCCCCGTATCCGCCGCACTGGAAATCTGATCCGCGCCAACGGTCTTTTCCGTCACGGCTTCTTGTTGGCCCCCGCGCTGGCGCGCATGGTGGGGGATTTGATCTTTGACGGCACAGTTCCGGAGGTGATGGATGAAGTTGCAGCTTAACGGCGACGCGATCACGGCCCAGGTGGAAACCCTGGCCGATCTGCTGGCAGACCAGGGGCTGGAAACGGCCAAAGTGGCCACCGCGGTGAACGGCACGTTCGTGCCTGCGACTTTGCGGGCAGGGCACATATTGCAAGACGGGGACAGTGTCGAAATCCTGGCCCCCATGCAGGGGGGCTGACGGCCATGCGCGATTTTTACGGCACCGCATTGGACAACGGGTTTATGCTGGGCACGGCCCAGTATCCGTCGCCCGCAGTTCTGGCCGATGCGTTCAAGCGCAGTGGTGCGTCTGTGGCCACCGTGTCCCTGCGCCGCGAAAGCGGGCAAGACCGCGCGGGGCAAGACTTTTGGCAGTTGATCCAAGATTTGGGCGTCCATATCCTGCCCAACACCGCAGGCTGCCATTCTGTAAAAGAAGCGGTCACGACCGCCCATATGGCGCGCGAAGTGTTCGACACCAAGTGGATCAAGTTGGAAGTCATCGGCGAAGAAGACACGCTGCAACCCGATGTGTTCGGCTTGGTGGAAGCGGCGCGCATTCTGTCTGAAGACGGGTTTCAGGTGTTCCCCTATACCACCGAAGACTTGGTGGTGGCGGACAAGTTATTGCAGGCCGGGTGCGAAGTTCTGATGCCTTGGGGCGCGCCCATCGGGTCGGGGCTGGGGTTGAACAATCTGTTCGGTTTGCGGGCCATGCGCGCGCATTTTCCCGACGTGCCGTTGGTGATTGACGCGGGCCTTGGTCTGCCCAGCCAAGCGGCCCAAGCGATGGAACTGGGGTTTGACGCCGTGCTGTTGAACACTGCTGTGGCCAAGGCGGGGGACCCCGCGCAGATGGCGCACGCCTTTGCCCTGGCCATCCAAGCCGGTCAGGCCGCTGCCACCGCCGACCCGATGGAACCACGCGACATGGCGGCCCCGTCCACCCCGGTGATCGGAAAGGCGTTTTTGGAATGACGTTGGATCGGTTCTATCCCATTTTTGACAGTGCAGATTGGCTGGAACGGCTGGTGCCTTTGGGCATCAAGCTGGTGCAGCTGCGCATGAAGGACGCAGCACCCGATGTTTTGCGCGACCATATTCGGCGCGCCAAAACGATCTGCGGGGAACATGATTGCACCTTAGTGATCAATGACCATTGGGATTTGGCCATTGAAGAAGGCTGCGATTACCTTCACTTGGGGCAAGAAGACCTTGATATTGCTGACATGTCTGCCATCCGCGCTGCGGGGTTGCGGCTGGGTATCAGCACCCATGACGACGCCGAACTGGACCGCGCGATGGCGTTGAAGCCGGACTATGTGGCCCTGGGACCGATTTATCCGACGATCCTGAAGAAGATGAAGTGGCACCGCCAAGGCGTTGAAAAGCTTAGCGTTTGGAAAGATCGCATCGGCAAAACGCCTTTGATCGCCATCGGTGGGATGCGTGTGGATCGCGCCCCTGGGGCCTTTGCTGCGGGCGCGGATGTGGTGGCTGCCGTGACGGACATCACGTTGCACGACAGCCCAGAAACCCGCGTCCAAGACTGGCTGGCGGCCACGCGATGACCCGGTATGCGCGCCAAACCTTGTTGCCCGAAGTGGGCGCTGCAGGCCAAGCCAAGCTGGCCGCCGCCCACGCCCTGGTGGTGGGGGCTGGTGGGTTGGCAGCACCGGTTTTGCCGCTGTTGGCGGGCGCAGGTGTGGGGGCAATCACGGTGGTGGACGGGGACACGGTCGATCTGTCCAATCTGCACCGCCAGACCCTGTTTCGCGAAGACGATGTGGGCGCGCCCAAGGCCGACGTGGCCGCGCGCGCCATGGTGGCATTGAACAGCGATTGCCGGGTCCAGGCGGTCGCAACGCACCTGACCCCCGAAAATGCGGCTGACTTGGTGACCGGGGCCACGGTCGTGTTGGATTGCGCCGACAGTTTTGCCGCCAGCTATGTCCTGTCGGATGTGTGCCTGGACCGGGCCACGCCATTGATCAGCGCGTCTGTCCTTGGGTTTGGCGGCTATGTGGCTGGGTTTTGCGGCGGCGCGCCGTCATTGCGCGCGGTGTTCCCGGATCTGCCGGACCGGGCGGCCACCTGCGCCACAGCCGGGGTCATGGGCCCTGTGGTGGCGATGATCGGGGCGGCCCAGGCCCAGATGGCCCTGGCGGTGATGTTGGGGTTGGACCCAAGCCCACTGGGGCAGTTGATGCGCTTTGACATGGCCACTTATCGCACCAGCGGGTTCCGCTTTGACGGCGCACCAGAACCAGACGCGGGGTTCGATTTTATCGCGGCACGCGACATCACACCCCAAGATTTCGTCGTGGACCTGCGCGGCGTGGCCGAGGCACCAACCCCCGTCACGTCAGAGGCTTGGCGCATCACAGTTCCGGATTTCAAAGCCCAAACCCAGGCCCCCGCGCAGGATCAACGGGCTGTGTTCGCCTGCAAGTCCGGTCTGCGCGCTTGGCAAGCGGCATCCCACCTTCGGACCTTTTGGTCCGGACCAATTTCCCTCGTTGCAATGGGCGATGTGCCCACAAATGAAAGGCCCCAAGAATGAAACTCAAATCCGCAATTGCAGCGCTTCTGCTGACGGCCCAACCCGCCTTGGCCCAAGACAAGATGACACTGATCTTGGATTGGTTCGTGAACCCCGACCATGGCCCCATCATTGTGGCCCAAGAAAAGGGGTATTTCGCCGATCAAAATTTGGAAGTCGACGTCATCGCCCCCGCCGATCCGTCCGATCCGCCGAAGTTGGTGGCTGCCGGCAAAATGGACCTGGCGATTTCGTACCAGCCGCAGCTGCACCTGCAGGTGCACGAAGGGCTGCCCTTGCAACGCGTCGGCACACTTGTGGCCACACCCCTGAACTGCTTGTTGGCCCTGGCCGACGGTCCCATCAAAAGCCCGGCTGACTTGAAGGGCAAGAAAGTGGGCTTTTCCGTGGGCGGTGTCGAAGAAGCGGTGCTGGCGTCGATCCTGACCCACCACGGGCTGTCGCTGTCGGACATCGAATTGGTGAACGTGAACTGGTCGCTGTCCCCATCGCTGATGTCGGGCCAGGTGGACGCGGTGATCGGCGCGTTCCGCAATTTTGAGCTGAACCAGATGGACATCGAAGGCGTGGAAGGCAAATGCTTCTTCGTGGAAGAAGAAGGCCTGCCGCCCTATGATGAACTGATCTATGTGGCCAACACCGACACGATGGACAAAGACATGATCGCGCGGTTCTTGGCGGCCACCGAAAAAGCCACGCAGTACATCGTCAACCACCCTGAAGACAGCTGGGAAATCTTTTCGGGCACGTCGTCCGAATTGCAGGACGAATTGAACGCCCGCGCCTGGGTCGACACGCTGCCGCGGTTTGCCTTGCGCCCCACGGCCATGGACGAAGGTCGGTATGCGGCGTTTGAGGCTTTCTTGAACGAAGCGGGCCTGATCCCAAGCCAGAACCCCGTGTCCAAAATCGCCATCGACGTGACGGCGAAGTAATGGCGGCGGACTACGGCAAAACCTTCGCCACGTGGCGGGCAGGGGCGGGGCAGGTCTGGGACGACTATGCCCGCCACGCCTTTGTCGAAGGGCTGCGCGACGGAACCCTGCCGCGCAAAGCCTTTCTGCATTACCTGGTGCAGGACTATGTGTTCTTGGTGCATTTTTCCCGGGCCTGGTCCTTGGCGGTGGTGAAGTCGGAAACCATCGACGAAATGAAGGTCTGTGCGGGGACAGTGGACGCTTTGGTGAACCACGAAATGGCGCTGCACGTGAAGATTTGCGCGGAAGCGGGCATTTCCGAAGACCAGCTGTTCACCGCGTCCGAGGATGTCGAAAATCTGGCCTATACCCGCTATGTTATGGACGCAGGGCTGCAAGGCGATTTCCTGGACATGATGGCGGCCTTGGCACCCTGCGTTATGGGATACGGTGAAATCGGGCTGCGGCTGGCGGACAGCAAAGCCGCCGACACGCCATATGCTGATTGGATCGCCACCTATGCGGGGGACGATTACCAAGGCGTGTGTAAGGCGGTGGGGGAAATGATCGACCAGGCCGTGGCCCGCCGGGTGGGGGACTTGGCAGCGTCACCCCGGGCCGCCGCGCTGCAAACGCGGTTCACCAAAGCCACCGCATTGGAAGTGGGCTTTTGGCAGATGGGCCTGAACGGCGCGTGACGCAGGCCCCCGCCATAACGCTGTCGGGCACCCACACCATCGGCACGACCCGCTTGTTTGCGGCGGACATCACGCTGCCCGCCGGGCAGTGGACCTGTCTGTTGGGGCCGTCGGGGGTGGGCAAGTCCACCATCCTGCGGCTGATCTTGGGGTTGGACACGGGCGGGGTCTTTGACGGGACGATTGCGGCCAGCGACGGGCAGGGGCTGGACAACCGCATCAGCTATATGGCGCAGTCTGATTTGCTGTTGCCCTGGCTGACCGTGCGGGAAAACGCCGTGATTGGCGCGCGGTTGCGGGGGCAAACCCCCGACCTGGACCGGGCGCAATCGCTTTTGGAACGGGTGGGCCTGGCGCCCCATGCGGACAAGAAGCCGCGCGCATTGTCTGGCGGCATGCGCCAACGCGCCGCCCTGGTGCGCACGTTGATGGAAGACCGGCCGGTGGTGTTCTTGGATGAACCATTTTCGGCCCTCGATGCCGCCACCCGCGCCGACATGCAGGAATTGGCGGCGGATGTTTTGGCCGATCGTACGGTGCTGTTGGTGACCCATGAACCGGCGGAAGCCGCGCGCCTGGCCCATCAGATTTTGGTGCTGTCAGATGCGGGCGTCACCCCGTGGGACACGCCATCCACCCCCATTCCACGCGACATTCAGGCCCCAGACACCGTGGCCTGCCAGATGGCGCTGTTGGCCCACGTCCGGGCAGCAGCGGCATGAGGGGGCGTGACATCCTGTTCGCCGTCGCCCTGGGCCTTGCGATCTGGCAGGCGCTGGTGTGGCTGACGGGCGCGCCGCCGTTCATTTTGCCGTCGCCGCTGCGGGTGGCGCAGGCCATGGTGAAAAGCTGGGAAATCATTTTGCAAAACGCCTGGGTCACGGGGGCAGAGGTACTGTTGGGCTTGATCTTGGGCACGCTTTTGGGGGCGGCCACAGCCATCCAGTTGGCGCTGTCCAAGACGGCAGAACGGCTTATGCTGCCCATACTGGTGTTCACCCAGGCTGTGCCAGTCTTCGCGTTGGCCCCGCTTTTGACGCTGTGGTTTGGATACGGCATGACGTCGAAAATCGTGATGGCGGTGCTGATCATCTATTTCCCGGTGACGTCTGCGTTCCACGACGGGCTGACCCGCGTGGGGCAGGGATATCGCGATTTGGCGGGGTCCATGGGGGCGGGCAAATACCAGTTCATGCGCCACATCCAAATCCCCAACGCCTTGCCCAGTTTGGGCACCGGTCTGCGGCTGGCGGCGGTCTATGCCCCCATCGGCGCTGTGATTGGCGAATGGGTGGGGGCGTCCAAGGGTCTGGGCTATCTGATGCTGCTGGCCAATGGGCGGGCCAAGATCGACCTGATGTTCGCCGCCCTGATCGTGTTGGCCTGTTTGACGGTTCTGCTGCACCTGGCGGTGGGCAAGCTGGCCGATTATCTGGCAAAAATGGCCGAAGGGCGATGAGCGCGGCACCCCGCCCAATGACGGCCAGCCCGCATTCTTTGCCCCGCTGAACCAGCCCCCATCATAAAACCCAGCTTTGTCCGCTTGACGCCGCCGCGCCCCTTC
>JAHDDS010000083.1 GCA_020629235.1 Planktomarina sp. | reverse complement strand
ATTCCAACGTGTTCGAAGGTTTGACGCGGTTCATGTCGGACGGGGCCGTGGTGCCGGGGCTGGCCAAGTCTTGGGATATTTCCGCGGACGGGCTGACCTATACCTTCAACCTGCAATCGGGCGTGACGTTCCACGACGGCACCACCATGGACGCCGAAGACGTGAAGTTCAGCCTGGACCGCGCCCGCGCGGAAGGCAGCACCAACGCCCAAAAGGGCCTGTTCGCGGGCATCGCGGATGTAACCGTGGTGGACCCCATGACGGTGCAGGTCACGCTGTCCCAACCCAACGGGGCGTTCCTGTTCAACATGGCCTGGGGCGATGCGGTGATTGTGGCGCCCGAAAGCATCGACACCATCGCATCCAATCCCATCGGCACAGGCGCCTTCAAGTTTGACCAATGGGTCCAAGGCGACCGGTTGGAGATGAGCCGCAACGACGCATATTGGGGCGCGGCCCCTGCGCTGGAAAGCGCCACGTTCCGCTTCATCAGCGATCCAACGGCGGCCTTTGCAGCGATCATGGCCGAAGATGTGGACGCTTTTGTGGGCTTCCCCGCGCCAGAAAATCTGCCGCAATTTCAGGCCGATCCGCGCTTCCAGGTTCTGGTGGGCAACACCGAAGGCGAAACCATCCTGTCCACCAACAACAAGATGCCGCCTTTCGACAACCGCCTGGTGCGTAAAGCGGTGGCCCATGCCATCGACCGCCAAGCCATCATCGACGGGGCCATGTTCGGCCTGGGCACGCCCATCGGCACGCACTTTGCGCCGCACAACCCGGATTACGTCGATCTGCTGGGCAACTCACCCTATGACCCTGAAATGGCCAAGGCATTGCTGGCCGAAGCGGGCTTTGCTGACGGCTTCACCACCACGCTGAAACTGCCGCCGCCGTCTTACGCGCGCCGGGGCGGGGAAATTATCGCGTCGCAGCTGCGCGCGGTTGGGATTGATGCCCAGATCAGCAACCTGGAATGGGCGCAATGGCTGGAAGAGGTGTTTCGCGGCAAGGATTACGGTCTGACCATCGTGTCCCACACAGAACCCGCTGACATCGGGATTTATGCCCGGCCTGAATATTACTTCCAATACGACAACGCCGATTTCCAGGCGTTGATGACCCAGTTGGAAGGCACCACGGACCCAGCCGGGCGCACCGCGATCCTGCAGCAAGCCCAGACCATCATTTCCGAGGATTATGTCAACGGCTATCTGTTCCAATTGGCCGTTCCGACGGTGGCCAAGGCGGGCATCAACGGTCTGTGGAAAAACCAACCCACAGCGGCTGTGGACCTGACAGGCGTGTCTTGGTCCGAATGAACGTGGGGTGCGTGGTCTTCCACGCACCTTTTTTCACGGGGGGACGGCGTGCAAGTCCGACCTGAAACCCCTGACGACGCCCAAGCGATTTTTGACCTGACCAAGGTCGCCTTTGCGCCGATGTCCTTTGCTGATGACAACGATCCGTACCTGACGGGGCGGTTGCGCGATGCCGGGGATTTGATCCTGTCCTTGGTGGGGCTGGACGCAGGCACCATCATCGCCCACGCCGCCTTTTCCCCCGCCACTGTGCCGTGCCCGGGGCGTTGGGCCGCTTTGGGGCCGGTCTCTGTCACGCCGGACCGTCAAAAGCAGGGCCTTGGGTCCAAATTGGTGGCGGACGGTTTGGCCAGGTTGAAAGGGATGGGGTTTGACGGCTGCGTCTTGATCGGCAACCCGGCGGTGTACGGCCCCATGGGGTTTATGTCTGGCAAGCTGACCTATCGCGATTTGGCATCGTCTTATGTCATGGGGCAAAGCTGGTCTGGTATAACGCCAGAAGGAGAGATCACCTTCGCCCCCGCCCTTGAAGGTTGACGCGGGGGCGTAGGGCGGGTGAAGTCCACTGTATGAGAACTTCGCCCCAACTCGGACCCTTCTCGCCATGATCGCCTTTGCCCTGCGCCGATTTGGGTCGCTGATCGTGTCGCTGATCGTGGCATCCTTCGTCATCTTCGCGGTGATAGAGGTGATCCCCGGCGACCCTGCGTCCTTCATGTTGGGGGTCAATGCCCGGCCAGATACCTTGGCTGCGTTGCAGGCGGAACTGGGTTTGGACCAGCCACTGCCTGTGCGATATCTGTCGTGGGTGGGGGGCATGGTGACGGGGGATTTCGGCACCTCCTATACCTATAAAACGCCGGTGGCGGGCATGGTGGCGGACCGCATTTGGGTGTCGCTGCCCCTGGCGCTTTATGCCCTGATCCTGTCCACGGTCATCGCCTTTCCGGCAGGCATTTATGCTGCGTCGCGCCGGGGCGGGGTGGGGGACACCGCTGTGATGGGGGCCACGCAGTTGGGCGTTGCGATCCCCAATTTCTGGTTCGCCATGATCCTGGTTTTGATTTTTGCCATCAAGCTGCGCTGGTTTTCGGCGGGCGGCTTTGTGGGGTGGGACAAGGGCGTGTTTGCCGGGCTGTGGTCGCTGACCTTGCCCGCCATCGCGCTGGCCCTGCCGCAGGCTGCAATCTTGGCGCGGGTCATGCGGTCGTCACTGCTGGATATGCTGGGGGAAGACTTCATGCGCACCGCCCGGGCCAAGGGCCTGACCCGTCGCCGCGCCCTGTGGAAACACGCTGTGCGCAATGCCTTGATCCCGGTGCTGACGATCCTGGGGCTGCAGTTTTCCTTCCTGCTGGCGGGGGGCATTGTGATTGAACAGGTGTTCTTTCTGCCGGGCCTTGGGCGGCTGATTTTCCAAAGCATTTCTGCGCGCGATCTGATCGTGGTGGAAAGCGTGGTGATGCTGCTGGTGTTTCTGGTGATCGTGGTGAATTTTATTGTCGATCTGACCTATGCCTGGGTGGATCCACGCCTGCGGAGACGGGCGTGAAAGCGGGGTTTTACATCGGTGCTGTGCTGTCGGCCCTGGTGCTGGGGCTGGCGGTGCTGTCCTTTGTGTGGACCCCGTTTGATACGCTTCAGCTGGACGTGGCCAATAAGTTGAAAGCGCCCAACGCCACGCACATTTTGGGTACAGATCACTTCGGGCGCGATATCCTGTCCATGGTGATGATGGGCGCGCGGACGTCGCTGGCGGTGGCGTTGGTGGCTGTGGGCATCGGCATGGGGTTGGGCATCCCCTTGGGCCTGTGGGCGGCGGCCACCCAGGGCAGTTGGCTGGACGAGATCATCATGCGCGGCAACGACCTGATCTTTGCCTTCCCGTCCTTGGTGATCGCCATCCTGATCACGGCTGTCTTTGGGGCATCCGCTGTGAATGCCATCATCGCCATCGGCATTTTCAACATCCCCGTTTTCGCCCGCCTGTCGCGCGGGGCGGCCTTGTCGCTGTGGCGTCGTGATTTCATCCTGGCGGCGCGCGTGGCGGGCAAGGGCAGGGCGCGGATCAGCGCCGAACATATCTTACCCAACATCGCCAATCTGATGATCGTACAGGGCACCATCCAGTTCAGCCTTGGCATTCTGGCGGAAGCGGCCTTGTCCTATATCGGGCTGGGGGCACAGCCCCCGACGGCCAGTTGGGGGCGCATGTTGGCGGACGCGCAAACCCTGGTGTCCATCGCGCCCCACACGGCCTTGGTGCCTGGCCTGACCATTGTGATCACGGTTCTGGGGCTGAACCTTCTGGGGGACGGGCTGCGGGACTGGTTGGACCCCCGCTTGCGGGTGGATCGGTCATGACGCTGCTGTCCATCCAAGACCTGTCGCTGTCCATTGGGGACGTGGATATTCTGCACGGGGTGTCCTTTGACATTGCCCCCGGTCAGATCGCAGCCGTGACGGGGGAAAGTGGATCGGGCAAAAGCCTGACAGCGCTGACAGTGATGGACCTGCTGCCGCGCGGCACACGGACGACGGGGCGGGTGATGTTCGAAGGCACGGACCTGCGCGCTTTGGATGACGCGGCCATGTGCAAGCTGCGTGGCAATGACATCGCCATGATTTTCCAAGAACCCATGACCGCCCTGAACCCCGTGCAAACCGTGGGGGACCAGGTGGCAGAAGCGATCTTGATCCACACCGACCAAACCCGCGCGCAGGCCCAAGCCCGCACCCGGGCCATGATGGATCGGGTGGGGTTGGACAGCATCGCGTTGGATCGATACCCCCATGAATTATCCGGCGGGCAGCGCCAGCGGGTTTGCATTGCTATGGCCATCGCCCTGCGCCCGAAACTGCTGATCGCCGATGAACCCACCACGGCCCTGGACGTCACCACCCAGGCCACGATCTTGGACCTGCTGAAGGACTTGGTGGCGGAATTTCAGATGGGTTTGCTGATGATCACCCACGACCTGGCGGTGGTGGCGGATTTTGCAGACACCATCGCGGTGATGGAACAGGGCCGGGTGGTGGAATCTGGACCAACGGGTGTCGTTTTGCGCGATCAAACCCACCCCTATACCCGGTCCCTGCTGGCGGCATCGGCCCATCAAGTGGACCTGCCCGATGCCCCCGACCCTGCCGCGTTGTTGGTGGTGGATGGGGTCACGCGGACGTATCGCAAACCGCGTATGGGCTTGGCAAAGCCGGGCGTTGTGCGGGCAGTGGACGATGTGTCCTTCACCCTGGGGCGCGGTGAACGCCTGGGCCTGGTGGGGGAAAGCGGGTGCGGGAAATCGACCCTGACCCGCGCGATCTTGGGGCTGGACGCGGTGCAGGCGGGCACCATCACATTGGACGGACGTTCTGTCTTTGACGGGGGGCTGCCCGTGCGCCGCCGGATGCAAGTGGTGTTCCAAGACCCTTATGGCAGCTTCAATCCGCGCCACCGGGTCAACCGGCTGATATCAGAGCCCTTTCACCTGTTGGACCACCCGCCCACTGGCGCAGACCGGGACGCGGCCATCGCGCGGGCGCTGTCTGATGTGGGCCTGTCACCGGATGATGCGGGCAAGTTCATCCACGAATTTTCCGGCGGGCAACGTCAGCGTTTGGCGATCGCCCGGGCGCTGATTGTGGAACCCGATCTGATTGTGTTTGATGAGGCCGTGTCAGCCCTTGATGTGTCTGTGCGCGCGCAGGTGCTGGATTTGATCGCCGATCTGTGCCGCAAACGCCCGCTGAGTTATCTGTTCATCAGCCACGACCTGTCGGTGGTGCGCACCGTGACGGACCGGGTGCTGGTGATGCGGGCGGGCCGGATCGTGGAACAGGGGGCGACCGCGGATGTATTTCATGCGCCGCAGCATCCCTATACCCAAGACTTGCTGGCCGCAGCGCCAGTGTTGCCAGACTATGTTTTTCAGGAAGGACCCCCATGAGATTGCAAGGAAAGACCGCCATTGTCACCGGTGCGGCGTCGGGCTTTGGGGCCGGGATCGCCCGCAAATTCGCAGCCGAAGGGGCGCAGGTTATGGTGGCCGATGTCAACCAAGCCGGGGCGCAGGCCGTCGCGGCTGAAGTGGGGGGGATTGCCCAGGTTTGCAACGTGGCCGACAGCGCCAGCGTGGCCGCCATGGCGGATGCAGCGACCGCCGCCTGGGGGCACGTGGACATATTGGTGAACAATGCGGGCGTCACCCATATGCCTGGACTGCTGGAAGAGGTGACGGAAGAAGACTTTGACCGCGTTTTGGCCGTGAATGCAAAATCAGTTTTCCTGACCGCCAAAGCCTTGGTGCCCGCCATGAAGGCGCGCGGGGCTGGGGCGATTTTGAACGTGGCGTCCACCGCTGGGGTGTCCCCCCGCCCGCGGTTGAACTGGTACAACGCCAGCAAGGGGTGGATGATCACAGCCACCAAAGCCATGGCCGTGGAATTGGCCCCCTTTGGCGTGCGGGTGAATGCCATCAATCCCGTGGCCGGCGAAACGCCACTGCTGGCCACCTTCATGGGCGAAGACACCCCCGAACGCCGGGCACAGTTTTTGTCCACCATTCCTTTGGGGCGCTTTTCCACGCCCGAAGACATGGGCAACGCCGCAGCTTTCCTGTGCAGTGATGAGGCCAGCATGGTCACAGGCGTGGCGATGGAAGTGGACGGGGGGCGGTGCATATGACCCCTGGACCGCGCAATCTGATCACTGACGTCCCTGGCTTGCGGGTGGGCAATGCGCAAAATGACACGCTGAAGTCTGGCGTGACGGGCTTGGTGGGGGACGCGCCCATGGTGGCCAGTTGCCACGTGATGGGCGGCGCGCCGGGGACGCGGGAAACCGATTTGCTGGCCCCGGATAAAACCGTGGCGGCCGTGGATGCCATTGTGCTTTCGGGCGGGTCCGCCTTTGGGCTGGATGCGTGTTCTGGGGTTTTGGACGCCTTGCACGCCGATGGGCGTGGCTTCGAAGTGGGTCCTGTGCGGGTGCCCATTGTGCCGGGGGCCATCGTTTTTGATTTGCTGAACGGCGGCGACAAGGACTGGGGCACGAACCCCTATGCGGAACTGGGTCGCGCGGCGTACGCCGCAGCTGGTTTGGATTTTGACATTGGGACCGCTGGGGGCGGCTGCGGGGCCACGACAGGGTCCGAAAAAGGCGGGTTGGGGTCCGCGTCTTTCACCACCGGCGGCGTCACGGTGGGGGCCTTGGTGATTGCAAACCCCGTGGGCACGGTCGCCACGCCAGGCGGGCATTTTTGGGCTGCCCCGTTCGAGGTGGACGGCGAATTCGGCGGTCTGGGACCAGACCCGGCGGTCTTGGGCGGACAGATGCCCGCCAGCGCGAAATTGGGGGACGTGCGGATGGGCGAAAACACCACCATCGCCATTGTGGCCACCGATGCACCTTTGACCAAGGCGCAGTGCCACCGTTTGGCAGTGGCGGCCCACGACGGCATGGCGCGGGCCATTGTGCCCAGCCACACGCCCTTTGACGGCGATTTGGTTTTTGCCGCCAGCACCGGGGACGGGTCCGGGGTGCCGGATGCGGATTTGGTGATGCTGGGGCACGCGGCTGCCACGTGCTTGGCCCGTGCCATCGCCCGCGGGGTCTTTGCCGCCACGCCCGCCCCAGGGGACGTCTTGCCGTGTTGGACGCAGCAATCGACATGACGGCCTGCGGCCGACGATATGTCCCCGTCAAAATCCATGCGGATTTTTCGGGTGGGGTTGAGTATTTGGAAACAAAAGAAGGATTTTAGATATGAGCCTGTCCAGCGATCAAATGGAACTGCGCGAAGACGATATCGTGAAGCATTATCCAGCGGCTTTGGCGATGATTGACGGGTTTGACCATGCGCCGCGCGTGGGCAAGGCGCGCGATGTGGCGGCTGAAAAGTCGCCCGGGGTATCATCTGGACGCAGATTTCGGTCCACCACGCCGGGTCTTGCCGCGCGGCGCACTGTGCGGTCCGGCGGGGTGCATCTTCGGGCCACGGTGGAAGGGGCCGACGCCGATGATGCGTTGATGTCGCCCTTGCAGGCCACGGTGTTGCACGCGGTGCGGCGGGCCTTGGCGGTGTCCCTGGCCCTGGGAGAGGCGTTTGCCGAACGCACTGAACTGGCCGATTTGAAGCGCAGCAATTTGCAAGGCGCTTTGGGTAAGGACAAGGCCGGTGGCTTTGGGCAGCTGCTGACGGCAGAGGCACTGGCGGTGGGATTTGTGTTCGCCTCTGCCTTGTCATCACAGTTGGCGGAACATGCGGGGGAAACCCAGGTCGAGATTGGCGATGTAGAGGAAGTTTTGCCCGAAAACGCCCAACTGATGTTGCACGGGTTGATGTGGGAATTGGATCAAAACATCGACGCCCACGCGCCCGATGACAACAAACTGGTGGCGACGGTCCTGGCTTTTGCAGAGGCTGTGATGGCCAAGATCGAAGCCCGCGCCGCCACGGCCCCAGGATTGGAGGCATTTACCAGCGCCCAATGGCGGGTTGAGGCAGATGATTTCGCCATCAACGGGTTCACCCCGGCGGCGAAGGCCAAGGGCAGCACCCTGACCATGACCTTCAAAAAACCGCACGAGGTGGTGGGCAATCACATCGCCAAGTACCAGGCGATGAAGCTGGCAAAGATGCTGATGGCTTACGACTTTGACCGGCGGCTGAACCCGTTTGCGGAACTGGGCGGCTTTATCTTCACCTTCATGGGGGATGGCGCGCCGGGGACCGGGAAAACCACGCTGATCCAGATGATGGCGGGGTTGATCAATGATTACTGCGCCGTGGCGGGGTATCCGTTTCGGTATCAAAACCTGAGCACGGACAACATCGACAGTTA
>JAHDDS010000082.1 GCA_020629235.1 Planktomarina sp. | reverse complement strand
TGGTGCTGTGAGGGAGGATTGAACTCCCGACCTCACCCTTACCAAGGGTGCGCTCTACCACTGAGCTACCACAGCATTGACGCGGCGTTTAGACCCCAAGACGCCCCGTTGCAAGCCAAAACTGGACCCCACGCGCCCGGTGCAGTAAAGCACCGCCATGACGAAAACGGCAGATTCCAAACCGGCCCAAAAACCGGCCAAAGATAAAGGCCGCGAAGATCGGTTGAAGGCAGCGTTGAAGGCCAATATGGCCAAGCGCAAGGCACAAATGCGCGCGCGCAAGGACGCGGGCTTGGACACGAAGGGCGACTAAGGCATGGACAGCATTTTGGTGAAAGGCGGCGGCCCGCTCAGCGGCCAAATCCCCGTGGCAGGGGCCAAAAACACCTGCCTGAAATTGATGTGCGCGGCCATCCTGTCCGACGAACCGCTGACCCTGACCAATGTGCCGCGCCTGTCGGACATCGGCACATTGTCCGATCTTTTGCGATCGCTTGGGGTGGAATTGAACCTGCTGGCCGACGGCACTGTCATGGCGCTGTCGGGGCGCGACATCACCAACCACAAGGCCGATTACGACATGGTGCGCAAATTGCGCGCGTCGTTCAATGTGCTGGGCCCCCTGGTGGGGCGCACGGGGCACGCCATTGTGTCGCTGCCGGGTGGCTGCGCCATCGGGGCGCGCAAGGTGGATTTGCACCTGACCGCCCTGGAAAAGCTGGGCGCGACCCTGGAATTGAAAGAAGGATACGTGCACGCATCCGCCCCGAACGGGCTGAAGGGGGCTGTGATCGAATTCCCCTTTGTCACCGTGGGGGGCACGGAAAACGCCATCACGGCCGCCGTTCTGGCCAAGGGCACAACGGTGATCAAAAACGCAGCGCGCGAACCTGATACCGTGGGGCTGTGCGACTGCTTGATCGCCATGGGTGCCAAGATCGACGGGGCGGGCACATCCACCATCACCATCGAAGGGGTGGATCGGTTGCACGGGGCCACCCATGCGGTGATCCCCGACCGGATCGAAATGGGCACCTTCATGCTGGCCCCCGCCATCACCGGCGGCGAGATCGAGGTGGTGGGCGGCAAGCGGTCCTTGGTGGAAAGCCTGTGCCAGAAGATGGAAACCATGGGCATGGACATCACCGAAACCGACGCGGGCTTGCGGGTGAAGCGCGTGGTGGACCGGGTGCGCGCCATCGACGTGGTGACCGAACCCTTCCCAGGCTTCCCCACCGATTTGCAGGCCCAGCTGATGGCGGCGCTGTGCACGGCGGACGGCACATCGGTGCTGGAAGAAACCATCTTTGAAAACCGCTTCATGCACGCCCCCGAACTGATCCGCATGGGCGCGCAAATCGACGTGGACGGCGGCACCGCCAAGGTCACGGGCGTTCAGGGCCTGCGCGGCGCGCCGGTGATGGCCACGGATTTGCGGGCGTCTGTGTCGCTGATCATGGCGGGGCTGGCGGCGGAAGGGGAAACGCAAGTCAACCGCGTGTACCACCTGGACCGTGGGTATGAACGCATCGAAGACAAGCTGTCGGCCATCGGCGCAAACATTCAGCGGATTTCAGAATAATGGCAGATGCCCGGTTTGAAGACGGGGTCGAACGGCCCCTGAAGCTGAAGGCCCTGGACCAAGATGACCTGACGGTGGTGTCCGCCCTGATCCAGGACGGCGTGGTGCCCATGAATGAGATGCGCTTGGACCGCGACCGGCGGCGCTTTGCCCTGCTGGTGAACCGCTTTCGCTGGGAAGACAAAGATGCCGCCCAGGCCCGGGGCCGGGCGGTGGAACGGGTGCAGGCGGTTCTGTTCATCGACGATGTGATGGCGGTGCGGTCCCAGGGCCTGGACCGGCGCGACGCGGACGTGGTGCTGTCGCTGCTGGCGGTGGATTTCGCCCCCAGCCAGGACGGCATGGGCACCGTGACGCTGACCTTTGCGGGCGACGGCGCTGTGGCGCTGGACGTTGAAGCGCTGGAAGTGGGCTTGCAAGATGTCACCCGGCCCTATGTTGCCCCATCAGGCAAAACCCCCAACCACGACTGAGGCCCCGATGCCCACATTCCTGTCCACCACCGACGCCGATTTTGAAGCGCGCTTTCAAGCGCTGTTGTCGGCCAAACGCGAAGACAGCCCCGATGTGGACGCCGCCGTGGCGGACATCATCGCCGACGTGCGCGCGCGTGGCGACGCGGCGGTCTTGGAACTGACAGCGAAATTTGACCGCCTGGATTTGACCGCCGATCAAATCAGGTTTTCGGACGCGGAAATCGACGCCCTGTGCGCCCAAGTCAGCGATGCGGAACGCAGCGCCCTGGACCTGGCCGCCGCCCGCATCCGCGCGTACCACGAACGCCAACTGCCCGAAGACGCCCAGTGGACGGACGACGCTGGGGCCACTTTGGGCTGGCGTTGGACGGCGGTGTCTGCCGCCGGGCTTTATGTGCCGGGCGGGCTGGCGTCCTATCCAAGTTCGGTGCTGATGAACGCGATCCCCGCCAAGGTGGCGGGGGTGCAGCGCTTGGCCATCACCGTGCCCACGCCGGACGGGGTGGCCAACCCGCTGGTGCTGCTGGCCGCCAAAATCGCCGGCGTGGACGAGGTGTACCGCATCGGCGGCGCGCAAGCCGTGGCCGCACTGGCATACGGCACCGACACCATCGCACCGGTGGACAAAATCACCGGGCCGGGCAACGCCTTTGTGGCCGCTGCCAAGCGCCGTGTGTTCGGCAAAGTGGGCATCGACATGATTGCCGGGCCGTCCGAGATTTTGGTGATCGCCGACAAAGACAATGATCCCGCATGGCTGGCCACCGATCTGCTGTCCCAAGCCGAACACGACGAAAGCGCCCAAAGCATTTTGATCACCGACGATGCCGCCTTTGGCCAAGCCGTGGCGGCAGAGGTGGACGCGCAGCTGCAAACCCTGGACCGCCGCGCCATCGCGGGGCCGTCCTGGCGCGACTATGGCGCGATCATCACCGTGCGCGACATGGCCCAGGCCGTGGCGCTGACCGACCGCATCGCCCCCGAACACTTGGAAATCTGCACCGCCGATCCGGTGGCGCTGTCGGACCAGATCACCCATGCGGGTGCGATATTCCTGGGCGCTTGGACGCCCGAGGCCATCGGCGATTACATCGGCGGGCCCAACCACGTGCTGCCCACCGCCCGGTCCGCGCGCTTCAGTTCGGGCCTGTCGGTGCTGGACTTCATGAAACGCACCACCCTGGCCCAAATGACGCCCGAAGCGCTGAAGGCCATCGGCCCGGCGGCAGAAACCCTGGCCACGTCGGAAAGCCTGCAAGCCCACGGGTTAAGCGTGCGCGCAAGGCTGAACCGCCTGAACGAGGGGTAGGGGCGGACGCCTCCGGCGGGAGTATTTTTGAACAAAAGAAGGCGGGTCCGGGATGAACCCCTTGATGTCGCGCGGGGTTGCGCCGGTGGGGGCCTGCGGGGCAAAGAGGCTTTCGCAGAATCACGCAAGCCGATAGGACTTTGCCATGACCCGTCTGATCCACATCGAACTTGACGACCGCAATTTGCCCAAGCCCACGCCCGAGATCGAGCAGGAACGGTCGGTGGCGATGTTTGACTTGCTGGAAGACAACTCGTTTGAATTGTCGCCGAAACCCGATGTGGTGCGCCCGGACGGGCCCTATGAATTGTTGTTGGCCATCCGCGAAGGGCGGTTGGTGTTCGATGTCACCACGAAGGCCAAGGAACGGGCGGCGGAATTTCATCTGTCGCTGGGGCCGTTCAAGCAGGTGGTGAAGGATTATTTCCAGATTTGCGCGTCTTATTTTGAGGCATCCAAAACCATGCCGCCCGCCCAGATCGAAGCGATTGATATGGCCCGCCGCGGCATTCACAACGAAGGGGCGCGGGTGCTGCAAGAACGGCTGGACGGCAAGGCGGTGGTGGACAAAGACACCGCCCGGCGGCTGTTCACCTTGATCTGCGTTTTGCATTTCGGAGGGTAACGTGACCGAACCGCTGCCCCAGTCGATCCTGTTTTGTTGCGATCACAACGCGGTGCGGTCCCCCATGGCCGAAGGCATCATGAAGAAATTTTACGGCACCCAAGCCTATGTCCAATCGGCGGGGGTGGTGTCGGATTTGGACATTGATGGGTTTTCCATCGCCGTGTGCCAGGAACTGGGGATCGAACTGTCGCGCCACAAAAGCCGCAGTTTTGATGAAATGGAAGACCGGGGCGAAGAAATCGCCAGCTTCGACATGGTGGTGGTGCTGTCCACCGCCAGCAAGGCGCGGATTTTGGATTTGACGAAATTCTATTCCCTGCGGTTGGAACATTGGCCCATTTTTGACCCCACCGCCCAAGGCAGCAAGCGCGATGAAAAAATGGCCGCCTACCGCAAAGCGCGCGACCAGATCGTGGACCGCCTGGTGGCGCGGTTTGGCCCGCCCCACGCGTGATGGACCTGCAGGTTCTGACCGGTGCGGCGCTGCTGGATGTGCTGGACGACCTGGCCCGCCTGCGCATCGCGGTCTTTCGCGACTGGCCGTATCTTTACGACGGCGACCTGGCCTATGAGGCTGACTATCTGAAAGTTTATGCCAATCCTGGGGCCATCGTGGTGGTGGCGCGCGATGCGGCGGGTCAGATTGTGGGGGCCGCCACGGGCGCGCCTTTGGTGCAGCATGCGGGGGATTTTGCCGGCGCATTGCCCGCGGATTATCCTGCGGACCAGGTGTTTTACTGCGCGGAATCCGTGCTGTTGGCGCAGCATCGCGGCCAAGGGGTGGGGCACCGCTTTTTTGACGCCCGCGAAGCCCATGCCCGGGCCCTGGGGGCGCGGTACGCCATGTTCTGCGCGGTGGTGCGCGGGGCAGATCACCCGGCACGGCCCGCCTCCTATCGCCCGCTGGACGGGTTTTGGAAAAGACGCGGATACGCAAAAATTCCCGGTGCCTTTGCCCAATTTGACTGGAAAGATGTGGGCGTCGCCCAAGAATCGACCAAACAGTTACAATTGTGGATCAAAGAGTTATGAAAATCGCTGCTGCCGCTTACCCCCTTGATAACATTGATGATTTCGATGCCTATGACGCCAAGATCACCGGCTGGGTTTCCACAGCGGCGGACCAGGGCGCGGATTTGCTGGTGTTTCCAGAATACGGGTCGGTGGATTTGGCCACCATCGCGAACCGGTCGGGCACGCTGAACGGCACCGCCCACGGCATGGCCGATCTGATGGATTTGGCCCTGGGCATCCACCAGCGGTTGGCCCGCAAACACGGGGTGCACATCTTGATGGGCAGCGGCACGGTTTGGACGGGCGATCACTTCGTCAACCGCGCCTATCTGGTGGCCCCGTCGGGGGAAGTGGGGGTGCAAGACAAGCGCATCATGACCCGCTTTGAACGCGAAGATTGGGTGATTGCGCCGGGCAGCCCGCTGCGGGTGTTTGACACCGCCTTGGGCAAGATCGGCGTTTTGGTGTGTTACGACGCGGAATTCCCGCTGTTGGGCCACGCGCTGGTGGACGCAGGGGCCGACATTTTGCTGGTGCCATCGTGCACCGACAGCCTGGCGGGATACACACGGGTCAAAATCGGGGCCATGGCGCGGGCGTTGGAAGGCCAATGCGTGGTGGTGCACGCCGTCACCCAAGGCCCCGCAGACTGGTGCCCGGCGGTGGATCAAAACATCGGCGCGGCCGCGATTTACGGCCCCCCCGACCTGGGCTTTCCCGACACAGGGATCATCGCCCAAGGGGCCATGGACACCCCGGGCTGGACCTTTGCAGACATTGATTTGGCCGACATTGCGGCCGTGCGCGCAGACGGCCGGGTGCGCGGCCTGGCCCACTGGGGCGAACAGGGCGGGGCGGGCAATACCGCCCAGCATCGCACGCTGCGGTGAATACCCCTTGAAAATCCGGCCCTTTCCCCGCATATGACCCCCGCGCCACCAAGGCGTGTGAACTTAGGAGAGACCATGGCCAAGGAAGAAGCGCTCGAATTTCCCGGTGTCGTCAAGGAACTTCTGCCCAATGCGACATTTCGGGTCGAGCTGGAAAACGGCCATGAAATCGTCGCCACTATGGCAGGTAAAATGCGCAAGAACCGCATCCGGGTGTTGACCGGGGACAAGGTTCAAGTCGCCATGACGCCCTATGACCTGTCGAAGGGTCGGATCAATTACCGCTTCAAGTAAGCGCCTTATCCTTGGATCGGGCAGCCCGCGCAGGCATGAACTGCTGGGGGTGTTGGGGCTTGTGCCTGACGCTGTGCGCCCGCCCGACATCGACGAAACCCCGCTGAAGGGCGAAGTGCCCCGGGCCTATTGCACCCGCATCACCCGCGCCAAAGCCGCCGCCATGGACGCAGGCCCCGGCGACGTGGTGCTGTGCGCCGACACCACCGTGGCCCTGGGCCGCCGCATCCTGGGCAAGCCCGCTGATGTGGCCGAAGCGCGCAAATTCCTGGACCTGTTGTCGGGCCGCCGCCACGCGGTGATCACGGCTGTGGCCGTCAAAACGGCGGATCGCACCTGGGTCCGCGACGTGGTGTCCAAAGTGAAAATGAAACGCCTGTCGGACCGGGAACGGGACGCATACCTGGCCACGGGTGACTGGCAGGGCAAGGCCGGCGGCTATGGCATTCAAGGCCCCGCTGGCGCGTTCATTCCGTGGATATCCGGCAGCTATCCCGCCATCATGGGGCTGCCCTTGGCCGAAACCGCCCAACTGTTGCAGGCCGCCGGTGTGCAGGTGTGGACCCCATGAAGGGCCCCCAAGTCATCCTGGGCCACATCGGCGACGCCCAAGTTGCGGTGCGCCTGGTGGACGGCCGCCTGGACGATGTGCTGGTGGAAGATGTGAACACCCTGGCGCCGGGCACCATTCTGCGCGGTGTGGTGGATCGCCCCATGAAGGGCATGGGCGGCGTGATGTTGCGCATCCCCGGCGGCACGGCGTTCTTGCGCAAACCCGGCGGGCTGTCGGCGGGCCAATCCGTGCTGTGCCAGGTGTCTGGCCGCGCCGAAGAAGGCAAAGCCATCCCCGTCACCACCCGGCTGCTGTTCAAAAGCCGCTATGCCATTGTCACGCCGGACGCGCCGGGCCTGAACGTGTCGCGCACCATCCGCGACGATGATCTGCGCGACGCCCTGGACCTGCTGGCGCGCGAAGCCATGGACGGCAGCCCCCACGGGCTGATCCTGCGCAGCGCCTGCGCGGGGGCAGATGTGGACGACATCGCGGGCGACATCGCCGCCATGCGCGACCGGGCCGACGCGCTGTTGGCCGATGACGGGCAGGGGGCCGATGTGCTGCTGGACGGCGACGCGCCCCACGCCGTGGCCTGGCGCGAATGGTCGGACGTCACAGACGTGCTGCTGGGGGCGGATGATCTGGAAAACACCGGCACCCTGGATGCCCTGGAACAGGCCCAAGCGATCGACGTGGCGCTGTCCACAGGGTCCATGGCCGTGGAAGCCACCCGCGCCCTGGTGGCGGTGGATGTGAACACTGGCGGGGCCACCAACCCCGCCGCCGCGTTGAAGGCCAACCTGGCCGCCGCCGCCGACCTGACCCGCCAGCTGCGCCTGCGCGGCCTGGGGGGGCAAATCGTCGTGGACTTCGCCCCCATGACCAAGCGCGACCGCAAGCCCGTGGAAGTGGCTCTGCGCAAAGCCTGCCGCGCCTGTCCTGTGGCCACGGAATTCGTCGGCTGGACGCCGCTGGGCCACGCCGAACTGAAACGCAAACGCGAACGCGTGCCTGTGGGGTTGGTGGTCCGGCCATAAGGATCAAGGTCCCCCACCGCGCGTTGCAGCCCCCCCAAAAACAGCGGCTGTCCCCAACCGCGCAAACACCCGAATGTTCCCCCACGCTTTCGCGTCTTCATCAGAAGTAAAAATATCCCGGGGGACGTTTGATGCCCATCAAACGGGGGGCAGCGCCCCCTTTCGATTTGCGCCAGGGGCGCTATGGTCTGGATCACACCGCTGCTGCCGAAGGACCCGCCATGGCTTGCCCAACCTGCCAAAAAGACCCGGATACCAAGTACCGCCCGTTTTGTTCCAAACGCTGCGCGGACATTGATTTGGGAAAATGGTTCGACGGCACCTATACCGTTGCGGGCGACGAAGCTGTGGCGTCATCGGACGACGAAGGTCCCAAACCGCACTGAGGTTTTGGCACCCGACCGGTCCCCCCACGGACAACGGCACGGACAATGGCACGGACAACGGCAGGGGCCAAATTTCAACCCCAGACTTCCGTCGAAATCCAGGCCGTCAACCGGGCGCAATACCCG
>JAHDDS010000017.1:38574-43987 GCA_020629235.1 Planktomarina sp. | reverse complement strand
CCGGACCCCGCCCATGCTGCGCAGCACGCATTTTGCCATCACCGCTGATCAGGCCACGCGCCTGCAGGACCTGCCCACGGGGCGGGATCGGTTGAAGCTGCTGCAAGATGACATCGCGCCCCACATGTTTGGACAAGAAGGGGAACTGACCTGCATCACGGAATACGCCTGGAACCCGGTGCACCGTTGCCTGACGGACGGATACCTGAAGTGGAACAACGGCACGCCGCCGCGCAATCAAGTGATTTTGGGGGGTGAAGATTTGTACGAAGGCGGTGATTTTGTCATGCTGCTGAAGGACCCGCGGATTGTGCGTGGTGTGGCCTATGCCCTGCAAAACATCACCAAGATGTGGATGCTGGCCGGCTATAAATCCATCCCCAAGGACGACTATGAATTCCCCAAGTCCGACGCGGATTTTGACATCACCTGGGATGCGTTTTTAGAGATCAAGCGGCTTTATGATGTGGCAGGGCGCAAGGGGCGGTGCGTGTTGTTCACGGTGGAACAATGAAGGCGCATCACTGGTTGGTGGCCGTGTTGGTGGGGCTGATCATCGTCGCGCATATTTTTCTGTGGCGGTCCGATATGCCCGGCCCGCAGAAACTGACGTGGACGCTGCTGAACGCCTTGGCTTGGACGGTGATTTTGGCCCCGATCTTCTTGGTGGACCGGTGGCTTGCGTCCATAAAAACCCGCAACCGGGCAGACCAAGACACACAGGGCTGAGAATCCCGCACCTGGCCCTGGAAAACCGGGGAAAGCTGATCTATCCGACACGCAGCAACCTCAGAAGGCCCGCGCCATGAAATTCACACTGTCTTGGCTGAAAGATCATTTGGACACCGATGCCTGTGTCGATGACATCGCAGAAGCGCTGACCGATCTGGGGTTAGAGGTGGAAGACATTTCCAACCCCCTGGACCGCCTGTCTGATTTCACCATCGGCAAAGTGGTGGCCGCCGAAAAGCATCCCGACGCGGACAAGTTGAAAGTGTGCCAAGTGGAGACAGAAGACGGTCCCACGCAGATCATCTGCGGCGCCCCCAACGCGCGCGAAGGCATCACGGTGGTGGTGGCCAAGCCTGGGGTCTATGTGCCGGGCATCGACACGACCATCGGCGTGGGCAAAATTCGGGGCATCGAAAGCTTCGGCATGATGTGTTCCGAACGCGAGATGGAGCTGTCGGATGAACACGACGGCATCATCGAACTGCCGTCAGGCAATGTGGGCGACAAGTTCACGGATTGGTTGGCCGAACACCAGCCCGCCAAAGTGGACCCGATGATCGAAATCGCCATCACCCCCAACCGCCCCGATGCCTTGGGCGTGCGCGGCATTGCGCGTGATTTGGCGGCGCGGGGCTTGGGCACGTTGAAAGCGCGCGATGTGGCACCTGTGCCCGCGTCATTCACCGCAGACATGACCGTCAGCATTGACAAAGACACCTTGGACGGCTGCCCGGTGTTTTACGGCCGCTTGATCAAGGGTGTGAAAAACGGTCCCAGCCCCCAGTGGCTGCAAGACGTGTTGAAAGCCATCGGCCTGCGCCCGATTTCCTTCTTGGTGGATGTGACGAACTTCTTCACCTACGACCGCAACCGCCCGCTGCACGTGTTCGACGCGGACAAAGTGAAGGGCAATCTGCGGGTGCATCGTGCCAAGGGTGGGGAAACCATCGTGGCGCTGGACGACAAAGAATACACCCTGCACGCGGGTCACATGGTCATTTCCGATGACAGTGGGGTGGAAAGCATCGCCGGGATCATGGGGGGGGCCAGCACGGGATGCACCGATGAAACCGTCAACGTGTTTGTGGAAAGCGCGTATTGGGACCCGGTGCAGATCGCCTATGCCGGGCGGGCGCTGAAGATCAATTCTGACGCACGGTACCGCTTCGAACGCGGGGTCGATCCGGCCTTCACGCCTGAAGGTTTGGAACACGCCGTGCGCATGATTGTGGACAACGCCGGCGGTGAAGTGTCCGAAATGATCGTGGCGGGCAAAGTGCCGGACACAAGTCGCGCGTACAAGCTGGACCCGGCGCGGGTGCAGTCGCTGGTGGGCATGGACATCCCTGAATCCACGCAGCGCCAAACGCTGACGGCTTTGGGCTTCGAATTGAAGGGCGACATGGCCCATGTGCCAAGCTGGCGGCCCGATGTTCAAGGCGAAGCCGATCTGGTGGAAGAAGTGGCCCGGATTGCATCGCTGACCAAACTGCAGGGCAAGCCGTTGCCGCGGGCCACGACGGGTGTGCCCAAACCGGTGTTGACCTTGGGCCAGCGGCGTGAAGGCATCGCGCGGCGCACCATGGCCGCTTTGGGATACAATGAATGCGTCACCTACAGCTTTGTGGACCAGGGGGCGGCGGCCCTGTTCGGCGGCGGCACGGACGCCACGATGTTGGGCAATCCCATCAGTTCCGAGATGAGCCATATGCGCCCATCCCTGCTGCCCGGTCTGTTGCAAGCCGCCAGCCGCAACCAGGCGCGCGGCATTCAAGACATGGCCTTGTTCGAAGTCGGCCCCGTCTGGGCCGGGGGCGAACCTGACGATCAGGAGGTGTTGGCCTGCGGTATCCTGGTGGGCAACACTGGCCCCAAGGACGTGCACGGCGCGCGCCGCGCGGTGGATGTGTATGATGCGAAAGCCGATGCGGAGGCGATCTTGGCCGCCCTGGGGGCGCCTGCCCGGGTTCAGTTCCAGCGCGGTTTGTCGGACTGGTGGCATCCTGGCCGGTCGGCACGGATGGCTTTGGGCAAGACATCCTTGGCGGGGTTTGGGGAGTTACATCCAAAGGTTCTGAAAGCCTTGGATGTAAAAGGCCCAGTCGTGGCCTTCGCAGTGCATGTCAAAAACATCCCCGTACCCAAATCCAAGTCCGCGACCCGGCCTGCGCTGGTTCTGAACGACCTGCAATCCGTGGACCGCGATTTTGCCTTTGTGATGGATGCCAGGGTGGAAGCCATCACATTGGTGAATGCGGCCTTGGGGGCGGACAAAGCATTGGTGGCGGATGTGAATGTGTTCGATGAATACGTGATGGGCGACGGGCAAAAGTCCTTGGCCTTTACCGTCCGCTTGCAACCCAAGGACGCCACGCTAACTGATAAAGACTTGGAAGCGGTGTCTGCCAAGATCGTGGACAAAGTCAGCAAAGCGACAGGGGGCACCCTGCGCGCGTAACCCGGGGGAAGCGGCATGGGCCTGAATGTGTATCTGAGTGGTGAAATCCACACGGACTGGCGGGATGACATCATCAACGCCTGCGATGGGTTGGACGTGACCTTCAACGCGCCCGTCACAGATCACGCTGCCAGCGATGATTGCGGCGTCACCATTTTGGGGGCCGAACCCGACAAATATTGGCACGACCACAAAGGCGCCATGGTAAACGCGATCCGCACCCGCAAAGGTTTGCAAGATGCAGATGTGGTGGTGGTGCGATTTGGGGACAAGTACAAACAGTGGAATGCTGCCTTCGATGCTGGCTTTGCAGCCGCCTTGGGCAAATCCTTGATCATCGTGCACGGTCCCGATCATCAACATGCACTGAAGGAAGTGGATGCTGCGGCGCTGGCCGTGACAGATCAACCGTCTAAGGTGGCTGACATATTGCGATATGTCTTGGCTGGGACGTTGCAGTAACACCACTTTTTGTGGGTGAAAGACGCGCAGGGGGACAATCTGGTGATTGTCCCCCTTTCTTCAACGCGCGGGGCCGGGCACAACTGCGTCGGGGATAGCACATACATCAAAAATTCACGCTGCCCTAGGGAACAAAGAAAGGGATCTCTATGCTTAAGGAGTTCAAGGACTTCATTGCCAAAGGCAACGTCATGGACATGGCCGTTGGTATCATCATCGGTGCGGCGTTCACCGCAATCGTCACCAGCTTGGTGGCGGACATCATCAACCCGCTGATCGGCCTGTTCATGGGCGGCATTGATTTCGGCGGTCTGAGTGCTGCCGTGGGTGAAGCTGTGTTCACATACGGTAACTTCATCATGGCCATCATCAACTTCCTGATCATCGCATTCGTGGTGTTCATGTTGGTGCGGTACGTCAACAAGGTAAAAGAGGCGTCTGCCAAAGAAGAAGAGGCAGCACCTGCCGCTGATCCTGGCCCGTCTGAAAAAGACCTGTTGGCCGATATCTTGGCTGCTTTGAAAAAGTAATCTGACCCTGTGTCAGACAAGAAGGGCTGCCCCAAATGGGGTGGCCCTTTTTCTTTGGCGTCAAGCTGGGATAGGGTCCGCCCATGGGGCAGGGGACCGCAATGCAGCTGGACGCAATCGACAAACGAATTCTGGAAATCCTGCAAAAGAAGGGTCGGCTGTCCAACGCGGATTTGGCGGACGCCGTTGGGTTATCGCAGTCTGCTTGTCACCGGCGGGTCCATCGGTTGGAAAAGGACGGCTTCATTCGCGACTATGTTGCGCTGTTGAATGCCCGCATGGTGAACCGACCCACGACGGTCTTCGTGGAAATCCGCTTGTCAGGGCAAACAGACGCGATCCTGAACAAGTTCGAACGCGCGCTCAGCGCGGTGCCAGAGGTGCTGGAATGCCACCTGATGGCGGGAACGGCGGACTATCTGTTGAAGGTGGTGGTGCGTGACACCGATGATTTTGCACGGGTGCATCGGACATCATTGGCGACTTTACCGGGGGTGGTGCAGGTTCAAAGTTCGTTTGCTTTGAAGACTGTCTTTAAAACAACGGCGCTTCCGTTGTGAATTTGGGGGCCGAAGCCCCCAAACCCAATGTCATTATTCTGCGGCCACAACCGAAATCAGGCTGTCGCGTTCTTCGTCTGTGAAGACCACGCCGTTCACGATCACCAGCGTGTCGCTGTCGTTGCCGGAAATAGAGATGAACGTCCCGTCATAGGGGGCGTTGTCAGACTGCGGGTCAACGCCGGCAAAGACTTCCACGTCGATATCACCGTCTTCCAAGCCTGCCGACAGGTTTGTCAGCACGATGGAATCTTTGGTCACGTCGAAGTTTTCCACCACGAAGCTGCCTTCATTGTCGTTGGGGTCCCCCACCGGCAGAACAACTTCTTCACTGGTTTCGCTGAGGAAGAAGTTTTCTGGCACAAACCCATCTTCGGACGCACCAAAGCCCACCTGCAGCACCTCATCCGTGTCTTCCACAGTGTCGGTGTCTTCGCCATCTGTTTCGGTTTCGGCATCGGCGTCTACAGTGTCTTCGTTGTCGCCATCGTCACTATCTGCAGTGTCTTCATCCTCTGACGTGTCAGCATCAGCATCAGCATCTGCCTCAACTTCAGTATCGGCGTCTTCGTCGGCCACGCTGTCGTCGGAACCATCGGTGTCGTCTGATGTGTCACCTTCGGCCTCTGTGTCCTGTTCGATCGGTTCACCAGTGTCGGCGTCCAAAACGA
>JAHDDS010000017.1:0-38474 GCA_020629235.1 Planktomarina sp. | reverse complement strand
TGAATCGTCCCCACCAACGGTTTCGTCACCGTCAGTGGTTTCTTCTTCACCAGCATCCGAATCTTCACTTGCATCGGCATCGGATCCATCATCGTCTGCGTCTGCGTCTGCGTCTGCGTCTGCGTCTGCGTCTGCGTCTGCGTCTGCGTTATCGCCAGCCACGGTGTCACCACTTTCGCTGTCGGTTTCCGCGTCGTCACCTTCGGCGGACTCGTCATCTGCAGAGTCATCTTCCGCAGGCGGTGTCACCAATCCAGCCAGGTCTGACGCGTTGGCGAATGTCACCTGCGCCAGCAAAGCGGCTGTATCTTCGATGTCCTGACCCGTGATCACCGCTACAGCAGACCCATCGTAGGACAAAACCATGGCGCGGGCTTCGTCGTCGGCGTCCAATTCAACGTCATCTTCGGCGAACGTATATGGCGTCAAAGTCAAAGCTTCAGGGTTGCCTGTTTCACCATCTGCCATCTGCAAAATCATGCTGGGCAGTTCGCCCGGCGCGCGGATGATCGGGGCGCTGTCGTCATCGTCCATCGGAACAATAACCGTGTCGCTGCCTTTGAAGGCCAACATCACATGACCGCTGCCTGCCACGATGGTATCGTCGCCTTGGCCAGACCGAATGTAGTTGTCTTGCCCTTCAACGGCCAAGATGTCGTCGCCCTTGCCGCCATAGACATCCAAGTTGTCGCCGTTGGCCAGAACCAAATCGTCGCCGTCGCCGCCGTTCAATTCACCAGTGTTGGTGCCGACTTGCGTGGTGATGATGTCGTTGCCAGCTTGGGCGAACACACTGTTATTGGTACCCGTCAGTTCAAACAGGTCGTCGCCCGCGTTGCCCATCAAGGTGGAATTATCGCCCACCAAAAACAGGGAATCGTCACCGGCCAAGCTGTCAAAGTTGCCAGGCAAATCGCCGTGGGCAAAGTGGCTGGACCCCAGCATGATGATCTGATCATCGCCCGATGCGCCTTGCAGATATTCTTCTTCGGTCAACGAAGGGGTGGGATCATTGTCGCCGGTAACCAAATAGTCATCAATCGACGCCGCGTCAGCATCAAGGGTATCCTCGCCGCTGGTCGCTACGGTGTCTTCGCCGCTTGCGTCTGTTGCAACTGTGTCGTTGGCATCTTCGGCCAAGGAAACGGTGACATCGTCGCTGTCTGTTTCTTCGCCGATGATGTCGCCTTCTTCGTCACCTTCACCGGCGGCGTCGCCGTCGTCACCGGCTTCAACGTCTTCTTCAATGGCAACTGTTTCATTGGCTTCTGCGTCATCAGTGCCATCGTCTTCTGCCGACGTTTCGACTTGGTCGCCGTCATCACCAAGAAACAGAAAGCCCAAGAACATTGCGGCCAGGATCGCGTACAAAGGAACCATAACTTCACCCATTTTTTTGCTTGCCGCACCATACGCCACGCCCCGGGCGCTGCCAAACCCGCAGGCGCGTGGGGGATGGGTCGGTGGTTTTCCGCCGAAATTTCAGGATGTTGAAACGAAAAAACCCCCGGACGGGCCGGGGGTTCATCTTTAAAGTCCGCCAGGCGGTATTCTGCCTTAGAGAAGGCCTTCGCGTTGGGCCTTTTTACGGGCCAACTTGCGGGCACGACGAATCGCTTCTGCCTTTTCACGGGCTTTCTTCTCGGATGGTTTCTCGAAATGTTGCTTCAGCTTCATTTCCCGAAACACACCTTCACGTTGAAGCTTCTTCTTCAGCGCACGAAGGGCCTGGTCGACATTGTTGTCACGAACTGAGACCTGCATGTGGTTGTCACCACCTTTCTAGGTTAGAGTTGCAAAAGTTGCAGGAAGTCGCCGTATAGCGGCGCAGTCCTATCTTGTCCAGCGATGCAAAGGTGCCCAGATGATCGATGACACGCCCCAGACCGTGCGGACCAAACTTTTGAACGCCGCCTTGGTGCATGTGGCGTTTGACGGCTGGACTGATGCCACCTTCACTGCTGCTGCGCGCGACGCGGATGTGGATTTGTCGGTGGCGCGCGCGATGTGCCCTGCGGGGGCCGTGGATTTGGCAAAAGATTTTCACCGGGCCGGCGATGCGCAGATGATCCAACTTTGGGTCGCGGCGGATACGGATGCTTTGAAGATCCGCGAAAAAGTGACTTTGGCGGTCAAGCTGCGCCTGCAAGCGGCCAGCGACAAAGAAGCGGTGCGGCGCGGGACCACGTTGTTTGCCTTGCCGCATCACGCGGGCGACGGCGCAAAACTGATTTGGGGCACAGCCGATGCCATCTGGACCTTGCTGGGGGATACATCGGACGATGTGAACTGGTACACCAAACGCGCGACCTTGGCCGGGGTGTACGGCAGCACGGTGCTGTTTTGGCTGGGGGACGACAGTTTAGACCATCAGGCCACGTGGGATTTTCTGGACCGCAGGATCGCCAATGTGATGCAAATCGAACAGATCAAAGCCCAGGTGCGCGCCACCCCTGCGCTGAACCGATTGCTGGCGGGGCCAAGGTGGTTTGCAGATCGCATCAAAGCCCCCAATCCAGACACCCGAACAGATTTGCCCGGGACGTGGCCTTCGCGGTAACGTCCCAGCCCATCCGGCCACCAAGAAAAGACACGCCCATGACTGATATGACTGCCATCGAAATCACGGCCCCAGGCGGGCCGCAGGTTTTGCAAACCACAACCCGTCCGGTCCCGATCCCTTCTGTGGGCGAAGTGCTGTTGAAGGTGGCTTTTGCAGGGGTCAACCGGCCTGACGCGTTGCAGCGCGCGGGCCTCTACAACCCGCCCAAAGGGGCGTCCGATCTGCCTGGCCTGGAATGTTCTGGCCAGGTTGCAGCGGTGGGGCCCGGCGTCACCGATCTGCAGGTGGGTGACACGGTGTGCGCCTTGTTGCCCGGCGGTGGATATGCACAATACGTCACCACCCCGGCGGCCCATTGTCTGCCCGTGCCAGAAGGAATGCCCCTGGATCAAGCTGCGTGCTTGCCTGAGACGTTTTTTACTGTTTGGTCCAACGTCTTTGACCGGGGCGCATTGCAGGCGGGGGAACGTTTCTTGGTGCACGGCGGATCATCCGGCATCGGCACCACTGCGATTCAACTGGCCCGCCACTTCGGCGCGCGGGTGTTCGCCACAGCGGGCAGCGATGCCAAATGCCAAGCGTGCTTGGATCTTGGGGCAGAACGGGCGATTAACTATCGCACGGATGCGTTCGAAGATGTGATGCGCCGCGCGGGCGGGGCGGACGTGATTTTGGACATGGTGGGTGGCGACTATATCGCGCGCAATTTCAAAGCGCTGGCCGACGATGGCCGCTTGGTGCAGATCGCTTTTCTGGGCGGGATGAAGGCCGATGTGAACTTCGTGCATCTGATGACCCGCCGACTGACCATGACCGGGTCCACCCTGCGCCCGCAATCTGATTTGGCAAAGGCGAAGATCGCCACAGCGTTGCGCGAAAAAGTCTGGCCCGTGTTGGCTGCGGGCAAAATCGCGCCTGTCATGGACAGCACTTTTGCCCTGGCAGACGCGGCCCAAGCCCACGCCCGAATGGAAGCGGGCGATCACATCGGCAAAATCGTTCTGCAGGTGGCGGGTTAAGCCAACGCTGCAGCCGTCGTGACGCGGGCCAAGGGGCGCACGAACTTTTGCAGGCTGTTGCCATAACTTTGGATTTGCGGGCCGAAGCAATCGGCCAGTTTTTGGCGCAAGTCCGGGTCGTTGCGCACAGCATCTTGGGACGGATTCCAACTGGCCGACCAAATTCCGTCGCCTGAAACCAGGTGATTTTCTGGCAGCAAGAAGTGGTAATACACCACAGGTTCGGTGACCGCTTCCAACTGAATGCCGGGGCGACCCACCAAATCCCGGGCGGGAACGATCATGTCTTCCAGGCCTTCGGGCGCTTGGTCCAGGTGGCTTGTATGGATCAAGTGCATTTGGCTGACGCGAAATGGCCTTGGATTGCCGATGGCACCGGCGTCAAAAAGAACCGGGCGGTCCCCACTGTCGGCCCCACAGACACGGCGGTGAATAAACATCACAGGCTGAAACCCGGCGTCCCGCGTCATCAATCGATCTGTGGTGGTGATATCGCGGGCCTTTACCATCCCGCGTTCTGTCCACATCGTACATTGGGCGGTGTAACACACGGGCGTTTGGGCCCCGGTCGCCCCCGATGGGTGGTCTGGTTGGAAATTTTCGACAGGTGCGTTTGCGTATGTTGATGCACCCGCCATGACATTGCGTCCTGACCGCATGCGGTTCCCCCACTGCTTTCCCACCCCACACAGGGCGTCCCACAGGGGGGTGTCAGGGGAAAGGCTAAATTCAGGGTGGGCCGTTTACGCCTGGATTTTGCGCAAGAAATTGCCAACAGGTTGATCCTTGCGGGAAATGAAATTCCCGCGATCCCCTTTTGCGAGAATTGGATGCGGTGTCAGGGAATCGGGGCGAAACCCGCCTGTTGCAAATCACAATCGCGGATCACGTCCGCCCCGCACACGCGCGGTTCCAAATCTTTGGTCAAACAAATGCGTACCTCTTGGATGGTGTTTGACTTGCAGGTGACCGTCAGGCCATCGGCTTCGATCATGGGGTTGTCCTTCAAGAACGCCTCTTCAATCAAACGCGCGGGCAGGGTGATGGGCCGGGGCAGGGCGCGAAACGCTGCAGGCCGCGTGATTTGCCCGTACGCCCGGCGCGACAGGTCATAATACGCGGCCGCCGACAGCCCAGAACACACACCGTGCTTGTTCCACTGATGCCAGGCCAGCCCTGACGTTCCCATGATATCGGCCATTGATTTCGTCATGGCCCGGGATGGGTTGCGTTCGGTCGTGGGGCAGTAACTGGGCCAACCGCGTTCGAACTGCGGCCAAAGCCCGTGCAATATCCAGCCATAGTCTGCATCCGTATCACATTGCGGGCTGCCTTTGGCATTGCCTTCGCGAATGCACCAGTTGGGGGACCACGACAGCGCCATCACATAGTAATCGAACGCGCCGGGACGTTCCCCTTTGGCCCACGCCGCAACGGGCAACACCATCAGCAAGATCAGAACGCGCACCATGGGCTTTCCCTTTTCCTTTTTGGCCACTATACCGTCGCCAAGTTCCCCCACAATGGAAACTCGCCCCGCCAAGACCCGGGGTCGGCGTCAGCCGTTGGGGAAGATGTATGTAAAGGAAGGGGCAGACATGTCTGACAAACCGATCATGGCCAAAGCCACCGCCGTTTGGCTGGTGGACAACACCACCATCAGTTTCAAGCAAATCGCTGATTTCGTGGGGATGCACGAATTGGAAGTCCAGGGCATTGCCGACGGCGATGTGGCAGCAGGCGTGAAGGGGTTTGATCCCATCGCCAACAACCAGCTGACGCAAGAAACCATCGACAAAGCCCAAGAAGACCCGCTGTATAAGCTGAAGCTGAAGTTTTACGCCGCAGCCCAGGGCGAAGAAAAGCGCCGCGGTCCCCGGTATACGCCGCTGTCCAAGCGCCAAGACCGACCTGCGTCGATCCTGTGGCTGGTGAAATTCCACCCCGAATTGTCGGACGGGCAGATCTCTAAGCTGGTGGGCACCACGAAACCCACCATCCAGGCAATCCGCGAACGCACCCACTGGAACATCGCCAACATTCAGCCGATTGATCCTGTGGCCCTGGGCTTGTGCAAGCAAACCGAATTGGACGCCGCCGTGCAAAAGGCCAACGCCAAACGCGAACGCGAAGGCAATGCCATGTCCGACGACGAACGGCGCAAGCTGGTCAGCACCGAACAGTCGCTGACCATGGACCCGGAACCCAAAATACCGTCCAGCATTTCGGGACTGGAAGCCTTTACCTTGGCGGATGATCCGGCTGACACGAAAAAGGAAGACACCATCGACGCGGACAGTTTCTTTAACCTGCCCGACGATGACGGCGACGAAGACGAACAGCCGTAACCCAAAAGAAAAAGTGCCCGGCTGGCAGGCCGGGCACTTTCAGAACAATGACCAAAGGGCGTTATCGGCCCAAGTGAATTTCCGCCACGGTGGGTCCGCTGAACGGCGACGACAGGCAAAACGTCGCGATCGCCAACGCGATACCGATACAGGCCAAAACGGCCAGGGCAGGGTCCACTGTCACTGTGCGAGCAGAAGATTGAGATTTCATCTTAAGTCATCCCCTTACGGTGACCCTCAAATTCCATTCAAATGTGACAGAAAATCGGCAGGGGCTGGACGACTTAAAGTTCTTTTCGGGCTTTTAGCGCGGCACTGATCGTTCCATCGTCCAGATAGTCCAATTCCCCGCCAATGGGCACGCCTTGGGCCAGGGATGTGACCCGCACATCAGACAGTTGGTCCGCGATATAGTGGGCTGTGGTTTGGCCATCCATGGTGGCATTCAGGGCCAAGATCACCTCGGACACGCTTTCGTCTTGCACGCGGCGCAACAGGCGGGGAATGCGCAGTTCTTCCGGGCCGATGGCGTCCAAGGCCGACAGCGTGCCCCCCAGAACATGGTACTTGCCTTTGAACAGTCCCGCGCGTTCCATGGCCCACAGGTCAGACACATCTTCCACCACGCACAATTCGCCGTTGGTGCGTTTGGGGCTGTCGCAGATGTCGCACAGATCTTTTGTGCCCAGGTTTCCACAGGTCAGGCATTCGCGCACAGAATTTGCCACTTGGCCCAAAGTATCTGCCAGGGGTGTCATCAACAGGGCGCGCTTTTTGATCATATAGAGCACCGCCCGACGCGCCGACCTTGGCCCCAGCCCAGGCAGCCGGGCCATAAGGTCGATCAGGTTTTCCAGGTCCTTGGGCGCGTCTGACATGGGGCGGTCTTAAAACGGCAGCTTCATGTCGGCGGGCAGGCCCATTTCTTCTTGAAGCTTGCCCATTTCTTGGGCTTGGCGGTCTTTGGCGCGGGTCTGGGCATCTTTGATGGCCGCCAGGATCAGGTCTTCCACCACTTCTTTTTCGTTGGGGTCAAAGATGGTGGGATCAATGTCCAAACCGCGCAGAACACCCTTGGCATTTGCGGTGGCTTTCACCAAGCCAGCCCCGCTTTCCCCCACCACTTCAATGTCGTCCAACGCGGCCTGCATGTCGGCCATTTTGGTTTGCATTTCTTGCGCTTTTTTCATCATGCCGGCCATATCGCCCAGCTGACCCAGTCCTTTGAACATATTGATTTCCTTGTCGTTTTTCAGATTTTCACCGGCGTCAATCGTCGTCGAAGGGGTCCCATTCGTCGTCCACTTCAGGCAACGCTTCGGTTTGGGCTTCAGCGGCAATGTCGGCCATCGTTCGAATTGTCAGTATCTTGGCGGATGGAAAAGCATCGAACACGGCTTGCATCAAGGGGTGTTCGCGGGCTTCGGCCTTCAGCGCCAAGTCCTTTTCATCGCGCACTTGGGCGATGGTGCGGTCCCCGCCAGTGCCGATGATGACGGCCCAACGGTTGCCGGTAAAGGCTTGCAACCGGGACCCCAAGCGCGACGCGAAGTCGGCGGGGGCGTCTGGTGTGGGTTCAAATTCAATGCGGCCGGGGGAATAGCTGATCAGCTGCACACAGGTTTCCACTTCCACCAACAGCTTCACGTCGCGGTGGGATCGGATCAATTCCACCACGTCTTCAAACCGCGCAAACCGGGCCAAGGCATCCACGTCCAACGCCAGGGCCGTCGCACCTTGGCCGGTGGTGGCGGTGGTGCGGTGGATGCTGGCGTTTGGCGCGCTTTGGACCGGCCCGTCGGACGCGGCGGGGGCGGGGGCCATGGGCGCAGGCGTTCCAGCCGGAGGGGGGGTATCTTTCAGTTTGCGGATCAGATCGTCGGGCGTGGGCAGATCGGCCACGTGGGTCAGACGGATCACGGCCATTTCGGCGGCCATCATCGCGTTGGGCGCGCGACCAACTTCATCCAGGGCAGTCAACAGCATTTGCCACATCCGGCTTAGGACACGCATGGGAATTGCATCGGCCATGGCCAGCCCGCGGGTCTTTTCATCGGGCCCAATGGTGGGGTCTTCGGCAGCATCCGGCGTGATCTTGATGACGCTGGTCCAATGGGTGACATCGGCCAAATCGCGCAGCACCACCATGGGGTCCGCGCCATCGGCATATTGCGCCCCGATTTCTTGCAAAGCGCCCGCAGCATCGCCTTTCAAAATCATATCGAACAGGTCCAAGATGCGACCCCGATCGGCCAGGCCGATCATGGCGCGCACTTGGTCGGCGGTGGTTTCCCCCGCGCCGTGGGAAATGGCTTGGTCCAGCAAAGATGTCGCGTCGCGGGCGGACCCTTCGGCGGCACGGGTGATCAGGCCCAGGGCATCTTCGGCGATATCCGCCCCTTCAGCGGCGGCGATTTTGCGCAGCAGCGCGATCATGTCTTCGGGTTCAATCCGGCGCAGATCAAACCGCTGGCAGCGCGACAGAACGGTCACCGGCACCTTGCGGATTTCGGTGGTGGCGAAGATGAATTTCACATGCTCTGGCGGTTCTTCCAGCGTTTTAAGAAGCGCGTTGAAGGCCGAAGTGGACAGCATGTGCACTTCGTCGATGATATAGATTTTGTAGCGGGCCGATGCCGCACGATAGGCCACACTGTCGATGATTTCGCGAATATCATTCACGCCTGTTCGGCTGGCGGCGTCCATTTCCAACACGTCCACATGGCGGCCTTCCATGATGGCTGTGCAGTGTTCGCACGTGCCGCATGGATCCGTGGTGGGCCCGCCGGTTCCGTCCGCGCCGATGCAGTTCATCCCCTTGGCGATGATCCGCGCGGTGGTGGTTTTGCCGGTGCCCCGAATGCCGGTCATGATGAATGCCTGGGCGATGCGGCCTGCCTTGAACGCGTTTTGCAGCGTTTGCACCATGGCGTCTTGGCCCACCAAATCGGCAAACGTTTCGGGCCGGTATTTCCGGGCCAACACTTGATAGGCGAGGGCGTCCGTCATGGGCAGGGTCCTTTGGACGTTACACGTTCCGACAGATTACAGCATCCAAAGGACCACGCCAGTAAACACTGTCGCAAAGCTCATAAAAATTGCCAGCATTTTGAACGCTTTTCCTGGCAACGCTTCTGCATCGCGTTCGGTCAACCGCGCAAAGGTTTTGCACGCCTGCCTTTGGGCCATAAAGAAGATGTAGATGGCGATGGCCAGAAAAACGCTTGCGGCCAACTTCGCCAGCCACGTGGGGTCGATGGCGCCGAAGACGGCTTTCAAACCAATGGCCACACCGATGCAGGCCAAGCCGGTGCCCATCCAGGACGAAAACGTGCGTTCATTCGCCATGATCGTGCGATCTTCGGCCCAATCTGTGCGCGACTTTGTTTCTGTATCGCTCAAACCGTGAACCTTTGCGCGGGGAACTTTGGGGGCGTGATTTGCCCAAACCAGCGGCGGCTGGGTGAGAGGCTGGACAACGACGACAGTGAGTATCGTTGTGGCTGCTTCCTTCCGGACCTGACCAGGTTGGCGAGTCACCTTCCCGCGCCAACCTCTCGGACCATCACCTAAGCCGGGTGGGGCGATTGCGCAAGGCCGCCATGGACAAAAGCGCATACGGCTGGCAGGAGCGTGCCATGAAATTTGCAGAAAATGTCACCTTTGGCGGGTCAAACCTGAACCGCGCGGCCCATTTGCGCGATGCGACCCATCAGGCGGACTTGAAGGCGGACCCGACCGCCCGCACGTGCCTGTTTTGGCGCGGCAAACCCTGTCTTGTCGGCGGTGACCGTGGCCCTGCAACGCTGGCGCAGGTGGCCCTGGATCACGCGGTGCTGCAACACGCGGCTGGGGCGTTGATTTTTCTGGGTTTGTCAGACGCAGGCACGCCCCTGTTCGCCGCTGACATATCAAATTGGCAGCCGGACGATGTGGCGGATACCTTGGGCGCGTTTGTCGATCCATCGGCGCAAGTCCACCCCGATTTGCCAAGCGACCACAGCTTCGTGGAATTGCGCATCAACATGACACGACTGTCCGCCCGCGACGCCGAACTGGCCGCAAGCGCGCGGGGTTTGATGGAATGGCACCGCACCCATGGCTTTTGCAGCTTTTGCGGGCACCGGGTCCAGATGTCCAAGGCCGGGTGGCAGGCCGATTGCCCCGATTGCGGGCGGCATCATTTCCCCCGCACGGACCCGGTGGTGATCATGCTGGTGACCCATGGAAATTCCGTACTGTTGGGGCGGTCGCCTGGCTGGCCCGAAGGCATGTATTCGCTGCTGGCGGGCTTCATGGAACCGGGTGAAACCATGGAAGCCGCCGTCCGCAGAGAGGTGTTTGAAGAAACAGGCGTGCAGGTGGGGCAGGTGGATTATTTGGCCAGCCAACCCTGGCCGTTTCCAGCATCGCTGATGATGGGCTGCCACGGCCAAGCCAGCACGACGCAGATCAAAATCGATCCGGCAGAGATCGAAGATGCCATTTGGTTGACCAAAGAACAGCTGGCCGAGGTGTTCGAAGGGCGAAATCCCGCCGTTTTGCCGGCCCGCAAGGGGGCCATCGCGCACTTTTTGTTGACCAGATGGCTGGAAGATACGCTAAACTGACCCCATATCGTTGTCGAAAAACGTAAATTTTCAAAAGTTAAAGCGGAGCAGACCATGAAACTTTCGACCCAGCAGGACATTGAAGCCCCCATCGAAAAAGTGTTTGCGGCTGTGTCTGACTTTGACAAATTCGAAAAAACCTTGATGCAGCGCGGCGCAAAGATTGAACGGGCCGACGCGTTGGACGCCCCCGCACCCGGCATGGCATGGGACATTAACTTCGGGTTTCGTGGCCGCCAACGGGAAGCCAAAGCCACCATCGAAGAATTGTCAGGGCCCGATACGGTCAAAGCCGTTGCCGTGTCGTCCGGCGTTCACGGGTATTTGGATGTGGAATTGAAAGCCATTTCCGAAGACCGCACCCGCATGAAAGTGGGCTTGGACATGCGCCCCAAAACACTGCCCGCCCGCGTGCTGATCCAGTCGTTGAAACTGGCGCAGGGCAAGATCAAAACACGCTTCAAAAACCGCGTGGCAAACTTCGCCAAAGATATCGAAGCCCGGTGATCGTTCGTTTCGGGCTATGACCCTGCACGGCTTTGGGATTCGGGGTATGTGCCCAGGACCTTAATCATGCTGGTGAAGAACCCCAATTCATCCATCGCCCGGGCAACATTTGCGTCGTCTGGGTGGCCTTCGATGTCGGCGTAAAACTGTGTGGCCGTGAAAGCCCCGCCCACCATATAGCTTTCCAATTTGGTCATGTTCACGCCGTTGGTGGCAAACCCGCCCATGGCTTTGTAAAGCGCTGCGGGGATGTTGCGCACTTGAAACACAAAACTTGTCAGCATGCGATCGGACCGGCGGGTCAAATCTTCTTGCCGCGACATCACCAAGAACCGGGTGGTGTTGTTGCCTTGGTCTTCGATGTCGGTGGCCAGCACATTCAGGCCATAGGTTTTGGCCGCCAATTCTGATGCCAAAGCGGCTGCGTCCGTTTCCCCTTGCGCGGCAATGTCAGCGGCAGCGCCGGCGTTATCGGTGGCCGCTTCGCCGCGAATGCCGTTGGCGTCCAAAAATCCGCGACATTGGGGCAAAATCACCAAATGCCCACGCGCGACTTTGATCTGGTTCAATGTCACGCCCGGCAGGGCCAGCAGGCTGATGCGCACGCGTACAAACGCTTCGTCTACGATGTGCAATCCGCTTTCGGGCAGCAGCCGGTGCATATCCGCCACCCGGCCATAGGTGGAATTTTCCACGGGCAACATCGCCAAGTCCGCGTCGCCCGAATTTACGGCTGCGATGACATCTTCAAAGGACGGGCAAGGAAGTGGGGTGTGCTGGGGCCGGGCGGCCAAACAGGCTTCGTGGCTGTAGGCCCCAAGTTCCCCCTGAAAAGCGATTTTACCTGTCATTCGAGTTCCCCAAAGTTTTTACCCAAAAAGGCGATTGGTCGCGGTTTGTATACCTTGCCATACATTGCCGGAAAGGACTACAGAGCATCCAGATAACGACAAGAGACGGAACGCGCCATGTTCGACGCAATGACAGTCAACAAAATCGTCGCCAGCATGTGCTGTGCGATGCTCGTGTTTGTGTTGGGCGGTTGGATCGCCGACAAAATTTACAGCCCCGGCCACCACGGGGATGACCACCACCAAGCCTATACCATCGACACGGGCGCGGAAGACGTGGCCGAAGAAGTGGTAGAAGGCCCTGACTTGGCCGAATTGCTGGCCAGCGCTGACATCGGCAAAGGCGAACGGGTGTTCAAGAAATGCGCCGCCTGTCACGGGTTGGAAGACGGCGTGAACGGCACCGGTCCGCATCTGTTTAACATTGTGGGCCGCGATATTTCTGCGGTCGACGGGTTCGGATATTCCGGCGCTTTGGTGAAGGTGGCCGACGTTTGGACGCCAGAAAATCTGGACGGGTTCCTGAAGAAGCCAAAATCCTGGGCACCGGGCACAGCCATGGGCTTTAACGGATTGGCCAAGCCCGAAGATCGCGCGAACCTGATCGCCTATCTTGGAACATTCGCCAACTGATCTGCCCATTGGGCAATGATATTTCTTTTCGTGCGGTGCGACCTTTGGCGTGCCGCACGTTGCATTCACAAACCGTTTAGGTTTGTTGCGTTCCCTAAGACAACTGGTGTTAATGACCTATGTTGGTTTGGTGGGCCGTTGCGTCCACACACACTGAGGGGAGAGATCATGGGCAAATCGAAAGCTGTTGCGCGCACCAAACAGGCTGGCGCTTGGAAACCGTTCCTGCTGGGCGGGCTTCTTGTGGCCGGGGGGGCCATGTTTGCGTCGAAGTCTTGGGGCGAAAACCATGAAAATGTGACTGTCAGCCACGGCTATTCCTTCTTTGGTGATCTGAAGTACGACGCGGATTTCAAGCATTTGGACTATGTGAACCCCAATGCACCCAAAGGGGGCTATATCTCTCAGTGGGGGCGGTCGCCGTTCAACAGTTTCAATCCTTACACCCGCAAAGGCAATGTGGCGGCGCTGGCATCCATCGGCGATGAAAACGTGATGGTGGCCACGGCGGACGACATCAATTCCAGCTATTGCTTGCTGTGCGAAACATTGGAATACCCCGCAGATATCTCGTGGGTCATCTTCAACCTGCGCCCCAACATCGCTTATTCCGACGGCACCCCCGCCACGGCCCACGACATCAAATACGCCTTTGAAAAGTTCATGGCCGAAGGGCTGCCATCGTTCCGGTCTGCCTTCGGGTCCTTCGTCAAAGAGATAGAGGTGCTGGACGATCTGCGGATCAAATACACGTTCAACGAAGACAGCCCCCTGCGCGACCGTATTGGCTTGGCATCCATCATTGGACCGTTGAACCAGAAATACTTCGAAGAAAATGAGCTGAGTCTTGAAGACATCTGGCGCACCCCACCACCGGGTACGGGACCCTATGTGTATGACAGCCACCGCGTCGACCAAGAAGTCGTGTACAAACGCAACCCAGATTACTGGGGCAAAGACCTGCCCATCAATGTGGGTCGCAACAACTTCGATGAAATCCGCGTTGTCTATTTTGGCGACGATCAACTGGCTTTCGAAGGGTTCAAAGTGGGCAGCTATACCTTCCGGTCGGAAAACACATCGCGTCTGTGGGGGACGGGGTATGATTTTGAAGCCATCGAAAATGGGTATGTGATCAAGGAAGAATTGCCGGACGGCAACAAAGCCCCGGGCCAAGCGTTTGTGTTCAACCTGCGCAAAGATAAGTTCCAAGACATTCGCGTCCGCGAAGCCTTGGCGTTGATGTTCAACTTTGAATGGTCCAACGAATCCCTGTTCTTTGACCTTTATGCGCGCGTGAACGGCTTTTGGGACAACTCCACCCTGGGCGCGCAAGGCGTGCCCCAAGGCCGCGAGTTGGAAATTTTGCAAGCCCAAGTGGACGCCGGAAACTTGGACGCGTCATTGCTGACCGCCGACGTGGTGATGTCCGCCCCATCCGGGCCCAACCAGTTGGACCGCCGGAACCTGCGCAAAGCGTCAGCCTTGCTGGACGAAGCGGGTTGGGTTGTGTCGGACGATGATGGGCTGCGCCGTAAAGACGGCAAGCTGTTGGAAGTGGAATTCCTGGAAAGCTCGTCCGCCTGGGACCGCATCATCAACCCCTATATCAGCAACCTGCAGGCCATCGGCGTGTCCGCCAGCCTGAACCGTGTGGATCCTGCCCAAGAACGCGAACGCCTGCGCGAATATGATTTCGACATGGCCACCCATGTTATTTCGATGCCCTATGAACCGTCTACGGGTCTTAAGCAGTGGTTTTCCACAGAAGCCATGGAAGGATCGTCGCGCAACTTGATGGGTCTGTCCGACCCGGCAGTGGACGCCCTGGTGGAAGTGGTGATCGCCGCGCAAACCACCGAAGAATTGAACGCGTCCGTCAAAGCGCTGGACCGGGTTTTGCGGGCCAAACGTTTTGCTGTGATGCAGTGGTTCAAGGACGTGCACACCGTCGCGTATTGGGACATGTACGAATACCCCGAACCCCTGCCGCCCCACGCTTTGGGCAATTTGGACTTCTGGTGGTTTAACGCGGAAAAAGAGCAGGCTTTGAAAGCCGCAGGCGCGCTGTAACCCCATGGGCGCCTATGTCCTCCGCCGGCTTTTGCTGGTGATCCCAACCCTGCTTGGCGTGATGTTGGTGAACTTCACGCTGACCCAATTTGTCCCCGGCGGCCCGATCGAACAGATCCTGGCCGACCTGGAAGGCGAAGGGGATGTGTTCGGTGCCATTTCCGGCGGCGGGGATGCAGGTATCGAAGACACGGACGCGGGCGGCAGCGAAAAATACCTGGGATCGCGCGGCCTGCCGGAAGAATACATCCAGCAGTTGGAACGGGAATTCGGCCTGGATAAGCCGCCCGTCGAACGGTTCCTGAATATGATGTGGAACTATATGCGGCTTGATTTTGGCGAAAGCTATTTCGAAGGGCGTCCGGTGTTCGACATGGTGATGGAAAAGCTGCCGGTGTCCCTGTCTTTGGGGCTGTGGTCCACGATGCTGGTCTATTTCATTTCGATCCCCCTTGGGGTGCGCAAGGCCATGCACGACGGCAGCCGCTTCGATGTTTGGACCAGTGGGCTGATCATCGTGGCCTATGCCATTCCGGGGTTCTTGTTCGCGATTTTGCTGCTGATCTTGTTCGCCGGTGGATCGTACTATCAAATCTTCCCGCTGCAGGGGCTGACGTCCAAGCCCGAAGTGTTCGACGCGCTCAGCCCCGTGGGTAAGGTGCTGGACTATTTCTGGCACATCACCCTGCCCACCATTGCGCTGTCGATATCCGGCTTTGCCACGCTGACCTTGCTGACCAAGAATTCCTTTTTGGATGAAATCAACAAACAATATGTCACCACCGCCAAGGCCAAGGGTCTGTCGGAACGCAAAGTTCTGTACGGGCATGTGTTTCGCAACGCCATGCTGATCGTCGTGGCGGGGTTTCCGGCCATGATCGTGGGAATTTTCTTCACCGGTTCGTTGATCATCGAATTCTTGTTCGGCTTGGACGGTTTGGGCAAAATGGGGTTCGAAGCGGCGGTGAAGCGCGACTATGCCGTGGTGTTTGGCACGCTGTTTGCCTTCAGCCTGTTGTCTTTGATCGTGGGGATTTTGTCAGACTTGATGTACGTCTTCATCGACCCCCGCATTGATTTTGAGGCGCGCGGATGATCGGCCTGTCCCCCATCAATCGCCGCCGCTGGCGCAACTTCAAAACCAACCGTCGGGCGTATTGGTCGCTGTGGATTTTTGGCATTCTGTTCGGGATCAGCCTGTTTGCGGAGCTGATCGCAAACGACAAACCGCTGCTGGTGAAATACCAGGGTGAATATTATACGCCCATCTGGAATTTCTATTCTGAACAAACGTTTGGCGGCGATTTGCGCACGGTGGCCTTGTACCGCACAGAAACGGTGGAATGTTTGATCGTGTCCGGCGGGTCCATCGACTGTTTTGATTTCCCGTCCGAGGTGATCGAAGATGCGCAAGACGGGGTGGTCAACGGCGAAGAAATCCAAAAGGGATGGATGATCTGGCCATTGGTGCCGTACCGGTATGACACCCCCAACGACCTGGGCGTTGCGTCACCCGCACCGTCTTACATCGAATACCTGATGTCCGGCCGCGACGGGCCAGAGCCAAGGTCCATCCATTGGCTGGGCACAGACGACACCACGCGCGATGTGTTGGCCCGCGTCATATATGGCTTCCGCCTGTCCGTGATGTTTGCCTTGATCGTAACCGCCGCCGCGTCTGTGATCGGGATCATCGCGGGGGCGATCCAGGGATATTTCGGCGGCTGGGTTGATCTGATTTTCCAGCGAATCTTGGAAATTTTCGGGGCCATCCCGTCGCTCTATGTGATCATTATCATGACCGCGATTTTGGGGCGAAGTTTCTGGCTGCTTGTGGCCTTGTCGATCTTCTTTGGCTGGCCCGCTTTGACCGGCCTGATCCGGGCAGAGTTTTTCCGCGCCCGCAACTTTGAATATGTGCGCGCGGCCCAAGCCCTGGGGGTGTCCAACTGGACGGTCATGATGCGCCACATCCTGCCCAATGCCATGGTGGCCACCGTCACGTTCCTGCCGTTCATCATCACCGGCACCATCGCGGGCTTGGCGACGTTGGATTTCTTGGGATACGGCCTGCCCACATCGCAGCCGTCTTTGGGGGAATTGACCCGGCAGGCGAAAGAAAACCTGCAAGCGCTGCACCTGGGGTTCACGGCCTTCTTTGTGTTCGCCATCATGCTGTCGCTGCTGGTCTTCATCTTTGAAGGGGTCCGCGACGCCTTTGATCCGCGCAAGGTGTACCAATGAACGTCCTCGAAATTCGCAACTTGAAGGTGGATTTCCGGCAAGGGGGGCACGTGTCCCCCGCAGTACGTGGCATTGATCTGGCAGTGAAGAAGGGCGAAACGGTCGCCATCGTGGGCGAAAGCGGATCGGGCAAGTCTGTGACCGCGCTGTCCACGGTGTCGCTGTTGGCAGGCACCGCCGAAGTGTCGGGGTCTGTCTTGTACAACGGCGAAGAAATGGTGGGGGCGGATGAAACCACCCTGCGCCGTATCCGCGGCAACGACATCAGCTTTATCTTTCAGGAGCCGATGACATCCCTCAACCCGCTGCACATTTTGGAAAAGCAGCTGGGGGAAAGCCTGACGTTGCACCAGGGCCTGAAAGGCAAGGAACGCGACGATAAAATTGTCGACCTGCTGCGCAAAGTTGGCATTCCAGAACCCGAACTGCGCAAAAAGTCGTACCCCCATGAACTGTCAGGCGGCCAACGCCAGCGGGTGATGATCGCCATGGCCCTGGCCAATGGCCCTGATCTGTTGATCGCGGACGAACCCACCACCGCCTTGGATGTCACCATCGAAGCCCAGATCCTTGACTTGTTGATGGACCTTAAGCGCACGGAAGATATGTCGCTGCTGTTCATCACCCACGACTTGGGCGTGGTGCGCCGCATCGCAGACCGGGTGGTGGTCATGAAGGACGGATTGGTGGTGGAAACTGGCCCCACCGCGCAACTCTTTGATGCGCCGTCGCATCCGTATACAAAAATGCTGATCGAAGCGGACACGATCGGTGCCCCCAAACCCGTGCTGGATCAAGCGGATGTTTTGGTGGAAACCGAAGACCTGCGGGTGTGGTTTCCAATCAAGCGCGGACTGCTGCGCCGCACAGTGGGCCATATCAAAGCGGTGAACCAAGCCAGCCTGACGGTCAGGGAAGGGGAAACCTTGGGCCTGGTGGGGGAATCCGGGTCTGGCAAAACGTCTTTGGCTTTGGCGGTGATGCGGCTGATCGAAAGCAAAAACCGGATCACGTTTCAGGGCCAAGATATTCACGCGTTCAATCGCAAAGCCATGCGGCCACTGCGCAAAGACATGCAGATCGTGTTTCAAGATCCCTTTGGCAGTCTTAGCCCGCGAATGTCGGTGGCGGAAATCATCGCCGAAGGGTTGGTGATCCACACCGATCTGTCCAAGGACCAACAACGCGACGCCGTGGCTGATATTTTGACAGAGGTGGAACTGGACCCCGACGTGATGGATCGTTACCCGCACGAATTTTCCGGCGGCCAACGCCAGCGGATCGCTATCGCGCGGGCCATGATTTTGCGACCAAAACTGGTGGTTTTGGATGAACCCACGTCAGCCCTGGATCGCACGGTGCAAGCGCAGATCGTGGATTTGTTGCGGGACCTGCAGCAAAAATACCAACTGGGGTATTTGTTCATTTCCCACGACCTGAAAGTGGTGCGCGCGCTGTCACACAAGGTGATGGTGATGAAAAATGGCGATATCGTGGAAGCGGGACCGGCCCAGCAAATCTTCGAAGCGCCGCAACACCCCTATACCCAAACGCTGCTTAAAGCGGCGTTCGGGTCATGATGGGCTGATGGTCAGACAGGTGTAATTCTGCGCCGTCAGGCGACGACATGCCAAATCGGCATTGTCGCGGCTTAGCCCCAGAAACAACGCTTCATATCCAGATGACCGCTTTTTGACCAACCGCGTGGCCCCATCCAACGTGCCGGTTTCCGCCAGCGCCATGCGCACTAGGACGCGTTCGGCCTGATATCTGGATGGGTATTTCCCCAAAGTGATGGCCCAACCTGCGCCTGTGTTGGCTTGTGCGCGGGGCACGATTTCCAACCGGACGGCTTTCTTGTCTTGTTTCGGCTTGGGGGCCACCAAAGCTGCGGCAGGGCGGGGCTTGGGGGTGATCACCGGTTGCACCACCGCGCGGGCCACCTTGATTTCAGGTTCTGGCTTGCGGGTCAGGCCTGTGGGCCGGGCTTGCGGCTTGATGGACCGCACCAAGGACGACGATGTGGGCTGGATTTCAGTCACTGTGTCAGACTGGTTGGCCTGCAAGATCGCTTTGTCGATGTTTTTGTCATCCACCTTGGCGATCAAGATTTCCTGCGGGATCGGCCGGGCGACGGGGCGGATGGACCGCTTGGGCGCCATGACTGTGCGCACAACTTTGCCTGTGGCCTTGGGGGCCTTCGTCGTGGTTTTACCCTTTGTGCGATCCAAGCCCTTGGGGGCTGGGACAGACTTGGCAACCAGAGTTGCTGCTTTGTCGCGTTTTGCGGGGGCGATATACCTTGGTTTCTTGGGTTTTCTGACCCGCGCCCAGGTCGGCGACCGCCCAAAGCCCAGATCCAAAAGTTCTGCCACCCGGGCGTTGCGTGTCGCTGTGGACCGCCCGCCAAAGACGGTGGCAATCACCCTTTCGCGCCCGCGTTCTGCTGAAGCAACCAGGTTGTATCCGGCCGCACGGGTGTATCCGGTTTTGATGCCGTCGGCGCCGCGATAATTCGACAACAGGCGGCGGTTAGTGTTGGACACAGTCCGCAGCCCCGCATCTACCTTTTGCCGTGAAAACAGGTGGTAATAGTCGGGATAGTCATAAATCATGTGCCGCCCCAAAACGGACATGTCGCGCGCCGTGGACAAATGCCCGCTTTGTGTCAGCCCGTGGGCGTTCTTAAATGTGGTGCGTTTCATGCCCATGGCGCGGGCTGTTTGGGTCATACGGCGGGAAAATGCCGCCTCTGACCCGGAAATTGCTTCGCCGATGGCGGTGGCGGCGTCATTGGCCGATTTCACGGCAGCCGCGCGGATCAAATACCGTAGTTCCACGCGCGACCCAGCCCGCAATCCCAGCTTCGAAGGGGGCTCGGCCGCGGCGAATTTTGAAATAAGCACTTTGGAGGACGCTTTGATTTCACCCCGTTCGATGGCTTCGAACGCGATATAAAGCGTCATCATTTTTGTCAGGGATGCCGGGTGCAGTCGCGTGTCCGCGTTTCGGGTATGAAGAACTTTCCCGGTCCGTGCATCCATTACGACGGCAGCATAAGGCGCTGCGTTTGCCATATCTGACACACACAACGAAATTGCCGCCACAGCGCAAAGCGCATGGTTTACAAGACGCTTGATCACGTCTGCCTGCCTCATCTGCCTAAGTCTTCGGGGTTAATCCCCAATTGGTCTCACACAACGCTAACACAGTGAAATCATTGGGAAAATAAAACAATTGGGGCAATATTGCGGCACGGTGGCGTAACATGTTGTGGCGATGCAGGCCGCAGCCACAACATAGGCGCGCTGCTTTTGATCGTGTCACAATTCCAGCGGAAATGCGGCGAATTGACGGCCTCGCGCACGACGTTGCGCGCGCGAAACAGCTTAATGGTGTGCCAGATCATGGTTTATGGGACCGCTGCCTCTTTCCACCAAAGCTGCGCACTATATATAAGGCACCACATGCAACCGCTTGATGCGCGCAAGGATGGCAGCTTTGGCTTTAGAGATTGTTTTGTCGGACACCCCAGACGATGACAGCGACATCGCCGTCAAACTGGAAACGCGTCCCAAAACCAAACGCCCGCCGCTGTACAAGGTTTTGATCCTGAACGACGACTATACCCCGATGGAATTCGTCGTGCATGTGCTGGAACGCTTTTTCGGGATGACCCATCAGCAAAGCTTCGACTTGATGCTGACCGTCCACAAGAAGGGCATGGCAGTGGTGGGGGTCTACAGCCACGAAATCGCCGAAACCAAGGTGACCCAGGTCATGGACTTTGCCCGCCAGCACCAGCACCCGCTGCAGTGCACCATGGAAAAGGAATAACCCCCTGCGCTTTGGATTGGCGTTGCGCGACGGTTTGCCGGTGACCGCAAACCAACGTCTGGTGTTCTTGAACCATGCTCCAGATTTCGACGCCGCCGGTATTCGGGGTGTCGCCCAACAATGCAACGCGGCGGCGGTCAAGGCCCTGGACGCAGCAGGGTGGACCGTCCAACCGGATATCCCAGACGCGGAATTTGACGGTGCAGTGGTGCGCATCGCGCGGTCCAAGGCGTGGACCCAGCATATGATCGCCCAGGCAGCGGCCGCGGCCCCGCTGGTGGTGGTGGACGGGCAAAAGACCGACGGCATCGACACGCATTTCAAGTTGATCAAAGCGCGCTGCGGGGTGTTGGGGACGATTACCAAAGCCCATGGGCGGATATTTTGGTTTCAGTCCTGCGATCTGTCGGATTGGATGGCAGGCCCACTGTCCCCCGCGCCTGGGTTTCAAACCCACGTGGGCCTCTTTTCAGCGGAAAAGATCGACCCCGGATCAGCACTGTTGGCAGACAGGCTTCCCGAACAGCTGGGCCCAAGGGTGGCAGATTTGGGTGCAGGTTGGGGATTTCTGTCCAAACACATCCTGGCCAAATCGGGGGTGCAGCACCTGGATTGCGTGGAAATCGACCACCGCGCGGCGGCGTGCTGTGGTGCGAATCTGAACGACCCGCGCGCCACAGTTCATTGGGCGGATGCAACAACATGGTCGGGGCGCTACGATGATATTGTGATGAACCCGCCGTTTCATGTGGGCCGGGCTGCGGCATCTGACTTGGGCAAGGCTTTTATTGCCGCAGCGGCCCGATGTTTGACGAAAAAAGGCAACCTGTGGCTCGTGGCCAACAGGCACCTTCCGTACGAGTCTGATCTGAAAGAGAAATTTCGATCCGTCCAAGAACTGCCTGGCGACAATCGTTTCAAAGTGCTTCGGGCCTGTCTTTGAAATTCAACACTCCCTATACTGCGCCCTTGAATCGCAAGTGAGAGGGCGTTCATGTCTTTTTCTGTCGCGGGGAAAACCGCCATCGTGACCGGGGCCGCCAATGGCGTGGGCCTGGCCATCGCCCGGCACCTGATGGCCCAAGGGGCCAATGTGATGTTCGCGGATATGGATGAAGACCGGCTGAAGGCGGAATTCGGAACCGACACGGACGATGATGACACGCCTGCGCGCATGTTTGCCGGGGATTTGCGCGAAAAGCTGACCTTGGCCAATCTGTTGTCTGCCACGTTGGATGCCTTTGACCGGGTGGATATTTTGGTGAATGCGTCGCGCCAAGTGCGCATGACGGACCCCCTGGACCCCGATGACGACAGCATTGCGTTGATGTTGGATCAAAACCTGCACGCCAGCTTGCAACTGTCGCAATTGGTGGCGCGGCGCATGATCAAGCAGGGCAAAGACGATGATGCCCCATGTATTGGGGCGATTGTGAACCTCAGCTCTATCGCGGCGCAGCGCACCCGCCCGGAACTGATGGCTTATTCCATCGCGTCGGCCGCGTTGGATCAGATGACGCGGTCCTTGGCGGTGGCATTGGCGCCCAAGCGGATCAAGGTCAATGCAGTGTCGTTTGGATCGGTGATGTCCGCCAGCCTGGAAGCCCGGCTGGAAGAAGATGCGGCGTACGAAGATCAGATCATCGCCCAAACCCCGCAAGGCCGCATCGCTGGCCCGTCCGAGGTGGCCGAGGCGGTGCAGTTTTTGTGTTCCGACAGTTCGTCCTTCGTCACGGGCGAGGTGTTAACCGTGGACGGGGGCCGCAGCCTGTTGGACCCTGTGACCGTCCCCGCCCACTGATCGGGGGCGTCAGGCGCGGTACAAACCCACGGTGATGCCGCCGTTGTCAAACAAGATGGGCTTTTGAAAATCCAACCCCGTGGACTTGGCCAAGCCTGGGTCCGATGTGACCATGCCGATGCGCCACCCGCTGAACCGGTCGCGCATCACTTTGCCGAAGGTGCCGTACAGCGCAAACAGCGTTTTGCGGTCCCCCACGCGGGTGCCGTAGGGCGGGTTCACCATCACCAATCCGGGCGGTGTGTCCGGTGGTTGCAGGTCCGAAATGGGCTGTTTGGTGAAGCTGACCAGCCCGTCCACCCCGGCCTGTTTGGCATTGGCGTTGGCCCCTGCAAATGCCCCCGCATCCCGGTCGAAACCGAAGAACCGGGCCGGCGTGTCTTGCGCTTGGGGCAGACGCGGGGGGGCGGTGCCTTTGGCCAGGGATTGATACGCAAAGGACCGCGCCCGTCCAGGCGCCAACCCGCAGGCCATTTCGGCGGCTTCGATCACAAAGGTGCCGGACCCGCACATGGGGTCCACCACGGTTTCGGCCCCTGTGAACCCCGCAGCCCGCAGGCACAAGGCCGCCAGATTTTCGCGGATGGGTGCTTTGCCCACGCTGCCTTTCAGCCCCCGCAGGTGCAGGGCGGCCCCCGTGGTGTCGATGCTGATGGTGCACAAATCGTCTTCGATGCGGGCTTTGATCGTCAAGGTCTGGCCCGCTTGGACCGGCGCGCCGCAGGTGTCCGTGATGGCGCGCGAAATGCGCTGGCTGGCGGCTTTGGAATGATAGATTTTTGATTTCCGGCACACCGTTTCCACCGTCACGGGCACATCCGCGCGCAACCAGTCGCCCCAGGCCACTTTGCGCGCGCGTTTGTCCAATTGGGCCAGATGCATCACCCGAAAGCTGGCCACCCGCAACAACACCCGCGTGGCCCCGCGCACCAGGTGGTTTGCGCGCGCCACTGTGCCCAAGTCCCCAGTGATGGTGACGCCGCCCTTGTCTTGACGCGCGCCTGCAAAGCCCAGGTCCTGCACTTCGGCCAACAAAAAGGCTTCCAACCCCGGGGGGGCCACCAAAAAGATGTTGTCCGCGTCAGCCACCCGCGTGGTCCGGGAAGACTTTGCCAGGGTTCATGATGTTTTGCGGATCCAATGCGGCTTTGACCTGTTTCATCACCCCAAGCGCCACAGGGTCTTTGCGCCGGGCCATGGACGCCAGCTTGGACGTGCCGATGCCGTGTTCGGCGGAAAAGCTGCCGCCCAGGTCCATCACCACGCTTTCGATCGCCTCCATCAGGGCGGACTGTACAGCCGGGTCGTCGGTGGTGGCGAAATAGGTATAGTGCAAATTCCCGTCCCCCAAATGCGCGATGTAAAATTCTTGCCCGCCCGGATCGATGCCCGTCACAAGGGGCGACACCTGGTCCAAAAAGCGCGGCACGTCGTCCAAAGCCACAGCCACATCCGTATCGACAGATGTTTTTTCCCCCAAGGTGATTTCTGCCGCCTGTTCGCGGCGGGTCCACATGGCGCGCCGTTGGGATTCGTTCTGGGCAATCACGGCGTCCTGGGCGGCGTCGGCGTCTATCATGTCCGCCAACGCGCTTTCCAAAATGGCCGTCAGTTTGGGCGTGCCTTGGGCGTCAGGGTCCAAATCGGTGGCCCGCGTGGTGGCGATTTCCACCAGGATGTTCACGGCGTGGGGCTGGTCAAACGGTTCCGCCCCGTCTTCGGTTTTGGCAATGTGGCGTTCGATATAGCGGCGCGGCATGAATTCGAACGCTTCCACCCCGCCGCCGGTTTCGCGCTGCAAGCGGTTCAGCAAGGGCAGGGCGGCATTCAGGTCCCGCAACCCGATCATCGCGGTGGCATAGGCCAAGGGTTTGGGAAACAGTTTCAACGTCGCCGCGGTGATGATGCCCAACGTGCCTTCCGCGCCGATGAACAGGTGTTTCAAATTCAACCCGCTGTTGTCTTTGTGCAGTGCGGACATCACGTCCATCACGCTGCCGTCGGGCAAGACAACTTCCAATCCCAAGCACAGATCCCGCGTGTTGCCATATCGCACAACATTGGACCCGCCCGCGTTGGTGGACAGGTTGCCGCCGATCATGGCCGACCCCCTTGCGCCAAACAACAGGGGAAAGATCAGGTCGCAATCGTCCGCTGCGGCGTGGATGTTTTGCAAAATCGCGCCCGCTTGGACGGTGGCCACCATGCTGTCGGCGTTCACAGAAATCGCGTTCATCCGGTCCAGGCTGATCATCACGGCATCTTGCGCTTGGGTGGCCCCGGTCAAGCCCGTGTTCCCGCCTACGGGGACAACGGCAATGCCCGCGGCCGCGCAGGCTTTGATTGTGGCGGCCACCTGTTGCGTGGTGTTGGGACGGGCCACGGCCAGGGGCGTCCAAGCATAAACCCCCGTCCAATCGCGCGACCAAGGTGCTGCGTCGGCCCCGGTCAGGACGTGGGATTGGCCCAAGATAGAGTGAAGCTGTGCGATAATTTCCATGATTTACGCTTGGGCAATGGTTGGGCAAAAAGCAACGGGGATTCTGCTTGACGGGATGGGCGGTCCTGCCTATGTCACGCCTCCAGTGGCGCTATAGCTCAGTTGGTTAGAGCAGAGGAATCATAATCCTTGTGTCCGGGGTTCGAGTCCCTGTAGCGCCACCAAATCCCCCCATCGCCATGGCTTTTCATGCAAAAAAGAGACGGACTTCCTTCAGGTTCGGGTCCAACTGCGCGCGTCCCACCAGGGCTGTGTCGCGGCGGTCCACCAAGGCCATGGTGGTGTACACGTCGTCCGACAGTGCCAGTTTTTCCAATTCGCTGTGGGATGAAAATTTTTGCCGCAAGGTGATGTCTTCAGCCAGACGCCTGTTTTGGGCCAAGCGCAGGATATGTTCCAACTGCATCAACGCGATGTGCCAGCGGGCGGATGTGTGGTTGTCGGGGTCCGTGGGACCCACCAAGACCATCTGGGCGTTCACCTCGGGCGTGGGGTGCTTGGCCATGAAGTGGTCCAAATTCGCGCGCCACTTTTTGAATTTCGCAGGGGTCATCCGTTGTTCGTGAAACTGGTGGAACGTCAAGGGCCCCGGGGTGATCACCAAAGGCACGCCGGCGCGTTCAAACTTGTATCCGATTTCACAGTCTTCAAACCCCCAGCCTTTGAAACCCGTGTCAAACCCACCGTGGCGGATCAGATTTTCCCGTTGGGTGGAAATGTTGTGGGAAAAGCAGTGATGCCAACTGCTTTCCAGATTGGTCATATTGAACGACGTGTTGCGGAAAAAGTGCATCCGTTCGTCGCGCACAAACGCCAAGTCCCCCATGCGGTCCAAATCAATTTTGGCGTCCTTGTGCAAATTGCGCCGCGTGGCGATTTGCAAGATCGGCTGGTCCACCGCATCAAACAAGGCGCAGTGCTGTTCGATGAAATCCGGTTTGGTGATCTGGTCGCAATCCAGAAAGATTACGATGTCCCCTTTGGCGTGCAACCATCCTGTGTTGCGCGCGGCCGCACTGCCCCGATTGTCCTGGTGAAGGACTTCGAAATTGGCGGGCAAATCCTGCGCGTCTAACATGGTTTCTGGCGCCACTTCTGACCCGTCGTCCACCACCAGGACTTCAAAAGAAATATCGGTGGTTTGGCGGGCCAAGGACCGCAAGGTCCACCGCAGAAGGTCGATGCGGTCCATATAGGGGATAATGACGCTGCAGCGGGGCAATGTTCGGCGGGCCTCTTGTGTGGTCTTTATATTGGTCAGCGGCAGGTACCAAAAAACTCTTTATGCCCCCGGGTGCAAAGGAATGGTCGCAATGTCAACGAATTTGCCCCGATGGCCCTTGCGATCTGGCGGGTGCACAAGAATGTGAGGGGGCAATGCGACAGATTGCTGGCCACCAGCCGCGGGATCAGGCAAATGTGATGGCGCGACATGAAAGGACAGCGGATGCGCGGATTTGTTTTGGCATTGGTATTTGGGCTGGCAGCGGTTTCCGCCGGGGCCCACGAACCCGAACGCACAGATCAGGAAGTTAAAGACCTGGCGCTGGAAGCGATCCTGGAAAATCCGCAGATCATTTTGGAAGCGGTCGCAATCTTGGAACAGCGCGAACGCGCAGAACAGAACGCAAATGCCGAACAAATTCTGTCCAGCCTGGAAGCGGACAACACCGCCCCGGTCTTGGGCAATCCCGATGGCGACGTCACCATCGTGGAATTCTTTGACTACAACTGCGGTTTCTGCCGCCGGTCCGGCCCTGTGCTGCAAGCCATCCTTGAAAAAGACCCGGGCGTCCGGGTGATCATGCGCGAATGGCCAATCCTGGGCGAGGCAAGCGTGTTCGCCGCCCGCGCCGCTTTGGCCGCCCGCAACCAAGGCAAATACGAAGAATTCCATTGGGGCTTGATGACCGGGGCAGGCCGTGCAAGCGAAGCCACCGTGCGCCAGTTGGCCGCCGATCTGGGCTTGGATGTGGACCGTTTGATGGCAGACATGACATCTGTGACCGTCGAAGCGCACATCGACGAAAGCAACAGCCTGGCGCGGTCCTTGGGCTTTACCGGCACGCCTGCGTTCATCGTGGGGGGGCAGATCAGCCCCGGCTTCATGACCGAAGATCAAATGCTGGCCGCCATCGAAGCCGTGCGCGAAGGATAACCGCGCTTCGCATCTTGGCGGAAATTTGACGCGCCTGAACGGTTGCCCGTCGTCGTGTTGGGGCAGACGGGTGTCACACCCCTGCGCAAAGGAACCCCGATGGCATCCCCGAACATTCTGCTGATCATGGCCGATCAATTGGCACCGCACTTCACCGCGGCCTACGGCCACCCGGTGGTGAAGACCCCAAACATCGATGCTTTGGCTGCGCGGGGCATGCGGTTTGATGCGGCATACTGCAATTCCCCGCTGTGCGCGCCGTCGCGGTTTTCGTTCATGTCGGGCCAGCATATTTCGCGCATCGGGGCCTATGACAACGCCAGCGAATTTCCGGCATCCATCCCGACGTTTGCCCACTATCTGAAATCCTTGGGGTACAGCACCTGTCTGTCGGGCAAGATGCATTTTGTCGGACCAGATCAAATGCACGGGTTCGAAGACCGGGTGACCACCGACATCTATCCGTCTGACTTTGCCTGGACGCCGGATTGGGAAAACGCAGGGGACCGGATCGACAAGTGGTATCACAACATGCAGACCGTAAAGGAAAGCGGCGAAGCCATGGCCACCTTCCAGATCGACTATGACGATGAAGTGGAATTTGCCGCCCGCCGCCGTCTGTTTGACTATGCCCGCGACAAGACCAAACCCTGGTGCATGGTGGCCAGTTTCATCCACCCCCACGATCCCTATGTGGCGCGCCCAGAATGGTGGAACCTTTACGAAGACGCAGACATCGATATGCCAGTGCACCCAGACTATGCCCAGGACCCGTTTGGCCAGCGTGTGCTGGAAGGGATCGAAGCCTTCACAAAACCCTTGACCGAAGACGAAATTCGCACGGCGCGGCGGGCGTACTATGCCAACGTCAGCTATTTCGACAGCAAAGTGGGCGCCCTGGTCAAAACGGTGGAAGAGATGGGCGAACTGGACAACACCGTCATCATCATCACGGCCGACCACGGCGACATGCTGGGGGAAAAAGGCCTGTGGTATAAAATGAACTTCTTTGAACATTCCGCCCGTGTGCCGCTGATCATGGCTGGGCCTGGCGTTCAGCAGGGCACCACCCCCAGCGTTTGTTCACTGGTGGATATGCTGCCCACCATGGTGGACATCGCAGGCGGCGACGACACGATGTTTGGCACGCCTGTGGACGGGCGGTCGTTGATGCCGGTGGCTGCAGGCGGCACCGATCAACGGGGCGACGCCATCGGCGAATACTGCGCGGAAATGACCGGCCACCCCGTGTTCATGATCCGGCGCGGGGACTTCAAATACATCCACTGCGACAGCGACCCGGCCCAGCTTTACAATGTGGTGACCGACCCGTTTGAAACCACGAACCTGGCAGCAGATCCTGCCCACGCCGACCGGGTCCAAGACTTCGCGGCCGAGGTGCAAACCCGCTGGGACACCAAGGCGCTGCGCGATACGGTCATGGCGTCCCAGAAGACCCGATTTGCGTTGAATGCAGCGATGCAGGCGGGGGCGTCTGAACACTGGGACTATAACCCACCTTCGGACGCGGCCCACCAGTACGTGCGCAACCACATGGATTGGACCGTGGTGGCGGAAAAACTGCGCTTCCCCAGCACCTGACGCGGCCCTGCGTTCCTGTCTTGGGGGGCGCAGCATGTCGTGGGTGGTTGGCCGCGAACCCCAAGATGCTGGGTTCGTTTAAGAAATTGCGACATATTTGTAACAAAAAAGCCTGCAGTGGGAAGAAATTCGGCCCATTCGCGGCCTTTGCTGCCCATTGGCCCGCTGACATTAATCGCCGATTAACCAAAACGCCCCATCCCCTTGTCCCACGAACAGGAGGGCAAGATGGGCGATTTATTGGACAAGGACATGCGCGTCGCATTCCGCGTGGTGTGGAAAGGCGCGGGGGACCCGAAGCTGTCGGAAGTGGTTTTCAGTGACCTGGGCTGTTTTCACGCCGCGCGCTTTTTGTCGGCTGAAGCCGCAGATGCCGGACTGTGCCCTGGACTGGGGGTTTACGTCCGCGAATTGGCCAAGGCGGTGCGATCGCGCAAAGAAGTTCTGCCGCTGCGACGCCGGTTTTTGAAACGCTTCGACGGGCTGACTTTGGAAGATTTCCGCGTGAAGGACCTGGGCGAAGGGGCGATTGAATTGACGTTCAAAATCACCCAGGGCGGTGCCGCCGAACTGTTTGGCCAAGAAAACGCGAAACTTATTTCAGATTCCCTTGGCGATGTTTTCCTGCCGTTAACCAATCTCAGTGCATACCTTCGGGCGTTAAGCGACACCAAGGGGGACACCGCAAGCTATGCGATGGAACAGACCGCTGACAGGATCGAAGAATTCCTGTTGGCCTACGGGCATCGTTTGCAGGGTGGTGCACAGGTGGTTCGGCTTACCGCTTAAATGAAGGAGGGGCGAACGTGTCAGATGCACAGGTTCATCAGGGAAATTATTCGACGACGCCAAGCGCTGCACCGGAATTGCCGGCCTATCTTTTGGCCAGCTTCGTCAGCGTGGTGGAACAACAATCCATCACCCATGCTGCGGCGATAATGTCGGTGCCGTACACTTTGGTGGCCAAACAAATGGCGCGGTTGGAAGGCCTGGTGGGGGTGCCGTTGATTACCCAAGATCGCGGCAAAATCCGGCTGACCGACGAAGGGGTCGGTCTCTATGACGAAGTGTCGGCGCTGACTGCCAATTTGCAGCGTCAGGCCCTGCATTCCGTCCAACAGGCCAAGGCGGCCCCTGCGGCGCGCACGGGGCGGCCGACCCTGAACATTGAATTTTCAGTTTGGGGCATTGCAGCGGCGCTGCGTCCATACCTGACAAAATTGCGCAGCCTGCCGTGTGGGTTCAACTTCGTATCCCCGGGGGCATTGTCTGAACCTGCGGACGTGATTTGTTATTTGGGCAAACGCCCCAAAGATGGATATCGCACCGCCGTGTTGTTCGGCGAAGAAGTCGTGGCCGTTTGCGCACCGGATTATCCCATTCCACAAGGCGGATTGGACGCCAACAGTTTCGGCGGTGAACCGCTTTTGTCCTTGGGCCATCCCGATCACGCCCAGGACTGGTCCGCCTTCTTGGGCCGCGACCCAGAACTGCCTTTGCCGGGTGTTGCCAAAGAACCCTATACCAGTTTCGGGGGCTATCTGCGGGCGTTGCAAGCCGGGCGGGGAATCGGCGTGGGCATGGCGCCACTGTTTGATGCCCACTTAACCGCAGGCACTTTGCAGCTGGCCAGCAAACGTCGCCTGTGGCGCAATCGGGCTTGTTACCTTGGCGTGCGCGAAGACGCACCGAACACGGAACTGGCCCGGGCGTTTTCCGGCATCGTTGAAACCGTTTTTGCCGCGCAAAGTGACGTGGAACAAGCGTCCTAGGTCGCACGCGCGGCTTGAAAAAAAATGCGGCTGCGGGGACACTCGCACCCATGTATATGGATTGCCTTCAATATGTCGCCCCGTCGCGCCGCGTGTTTGAACAAATGCGCCAAGGGGCTGTGGACGCGGTCCACATCACCGTGGGCTATCACGAAGATTTTGACCAGGTGGTCCAAAACCTTGCAAACTGGAACCAATGGTTTGAAACCTGCGGTGATTTAATCGCCCGGGCCACATGCACAGATGATATCCTGGCCGCACAGAAGGCTGGCAAAACCGCCATTTTCTTCGGCCTGCAAAACCCGCTGCCCTTGGGGACGGACCTGGGCCGGGTGCAGGTGCTGCACCAACTTGGCATCCGGTTTTGCCAAGTCACCTATAACCAGCAATCGCTTCTGGGGGCGGGTTGTTTTGAAAGCCATGACGGGGGTTTGACGGATTTTGGTCGCGAAGCGGTGGCCGAAATGAACCGGGTGGGCATGGTGATTGATCTGTCCCACGCCAGCCCAAAAACTTGTTTGCAGACCATCGAAACCTCGACACGCCCAGTGGCTGTCACCCACGCCAACCCTTGGGACTGGCGCAACGTTCCGCGCAATTTGAAAGCGGACGTGTTGGATGCCCTGTTTGATCGCGGCGGTATGTTGGGGTTTTCGCTGTACCCCCACCATTTGAAGGACGGATCGGATTGCACATTGGATCAGTTCGCCACCATGGTGCGCACCCTGGTGGACCAATACAGCGCGTCGCATTTTGGGATCGGCTCGGACCTGTGCCAAGACCAACCCGACAGCGTCGTGCAATGGATGCGCAACGGCCATTGGCGCAAGTCGCCCGACCTGACCGCCACATTCCCTACGCCCCCGTCCTGGTTCACCGACAATCGCGACTTTCCCGGCCTGGCCCAAGGTCTGCGCGACGCGGGCTTGACGGACGGGGCAGTGGCAGGTGTTCTGGGCCAGAACTGGTTTGATTTTCTGCAAAAGGCATTTGCCCCGCGATGAAAGACCTTGCCCCCCAATCACCGCCTTTGCGCGACCCCAACCGCGTTATGCGGCTGGCCCATATGGGGTCGGTGTTTCCCACGCGGCTGTCCTTTTTGCGCATCTTGTTGCGGCAGTTGATGGCGGACCGCGCCGCAGTGACCGAACACACCTGGCAGATGGACGCCGACGGGTTCGGGCATGCGGTGTTCACCATTCCGTTGCAGGACCACACCTATTCCTTGGTGGCGGTGACCCAACCTTTGGCGCCCGAAGATCGCACTGACCGGGTGATCGCAGAAAAGTGGGATGCGGCGTTTGTCTTGTTTGACGGCGTCCCGGATGCCGCAGACATCGCGCGCATCCGCAAAAACGCCCCGTTGCAAGAAGCGGGCCGCTTTGGCCCCAAAGACCTGTGCTTGTCGCGGGCCAACAAATCCGTGCGCCTGTTCGATGCCATCATGCAGGCGCGCAAAGCGAACGCGGCCTTGCCTTTGGATGACATTCGCAAGGTGGGCTATCTGATGCGCACCACCGCCGTATACGGCAACGGCAAATTCGGCTTGGCGGACCGCAGCGATTTCGCCGGACGGCCCGCCATGGCAGCCCCCTTTATGGCTGAAATGCTGACGGTGTTTTTGATCCGCCATTTTACCCACCGTTTGATCGAACATCTGTCAGGCACGCCGTTGCCTGCCGATGTGCGCAGATACCTGGGCATCGGCAATTCCACCGGCTTGGGGATGGCCCCGTTTTTGGTGTCCCATCCGTTGTTGCTGCACAGTTGGGTCGCGTGCCGAGAAACCGCGTTTGAACGGGTGTTGAACGCCCGCCCCACCACAGATCAGGCCGCCACTTTGGTGCAACTTGCCGCCCAGATTACCCAGCATTTGGCCGAATGGAACGTGCCGGACGTGGATGCGCAAAGCGACATAGACCAAGCCCGCGCTGATTGGGCGGGCTTGATGTCGGATGTGACCGCCGCCAGCCTGCAGCGCCCGGGTGCTTTGGAAACCCTGTGGAACCAAGCCCGGGACAGGGGGGCGCAGGCAGAAGAACTGTGCCTCAGCTGGATGGCCGAAGGGTTTCCCGAACTGGTGGACGGCCTGGCCGAATGCCTGGCCAATCCTTTCACCCCAGAATTGGAACCCGCCGCAGATTGTGCAGCGGTGCGCGATGGGCTGATGGCCACTTGGCCGGGCCTGGACACGATGGATTTCAATACGCCCGACGCAGTGGCCCAATTTTGGTACGTGTCAGAAGCAAAGATGGAACCGCGCTTGGGCCAGCGGGCGACGGATCCCGGGGCCGACTGTGAAAGCCCCCTGGACGTGGCCCGCCGGGTGCAAGCGTTGCTGCGCGACTTGGACGGGGCCACCGGGCCGGTGTGGCGGTTCTTGCTGACCCGTCCCCATCACCGCGATGCCATGCGCCGGGTCCAGGCGCTGCTGCGCAATCCGTACTCTGAAATTCGCGATAACTTGATCCACGCCGACACCGCCCCCATCGACATGCTGCGCTTCAAGCTGGCGATGTTCGGGGCATCCAAATTCGATCCTAAATCCAAGCTTTGGACCCGTATCACACTGTTTGCGGGGGCGCCTTTGGCTGAAGATATCGCAGCAGGCACCGCAGTGGACCGCACATGGATGCCTGTGTTCCAGCCATGACCCGATCGGCCAACGAATTGGAAATGCTGATCTTGAAGGCCTGTCGCGGGGTGGGCGTGCCTTTGGGGCAAGGCCAAGATGTGGCGCGCGCCGTCACCCTGGGCTGCACTGCTGATCTGTTGGTTGATCTGATCGCATGTCTGGACACGCCCCTGGGGGCCGCGATGGATCTGCGCGACGGGGCGACGCTGGCCACAGATGTGCATGCCTTGCGCGATATCCCGGCTTTGGCCGATGCCGTGTGCCATGGGGCGGGGGCGATTACACTGCATAATTTCAAGAAAACCCCGCTGGCCGATTGCGTGGCAGCGCATTTGGGCGCGGCCCTGATCGAACGCGGCGCGGACGTCAGCATCGCCCCAGCCCCAGCCCGAGCCGGCAATCCCGTCGCATCTGGCCCGGAACGGGTGGTGGTGGGGGAAGACCATTGGCGCGCGTTGGAACAGCTGGCCGCGCGCATCCTGGTGCCAGAGACCGAGGCAACCCGACTGTCTGGGGCAGGGGCCGGGCTAACCGACAATGACTGAACGACAATGATGGATCAGGATTGACCGGCGACGGCGTCGCGACTGATCAGCCTGTTCCAGAAAAAGGGTCGTCCGGATATTCGACACCCATGAAATACAGGCCCTGGGGCGGGCACACCGGGCCGCACGCCGCCCGGTCCTTGGCGTGCAACGCGGTTTTCACCCGATCCGGCGACCAGGCCCCCGACCCAACCCGTTCCAGCGTACCCACAAAACTGCGCACCTGATTGTGCAGAAAACTGCGCGCCGCCAAGTCAAAGCGGTATTCGACGCCTTGGGGATAGTCATGGGTGCTGACGGTCAATTGGTCCAAGGTTTTCACCGGGCTTTTGGCTTGGCACATGGTGGACCGGAACGTGGTGAAGTCGTGGTGGCCAATTAAATGCTGCGCTGCGGTTTGCATGGCAGTCGCGTCCAAGGCGTGTTTGATGTGCCAGACTTTGCCCGCGTCATGGGTCATGGGCGACCGGCGGGCCACCAAGCGAAACTGATACCGCCGTCCCAAGGCGTCAAAGCGGGCGTGCCAGTCTGGGGCAACGCCAGCGCAGGCCACCACCGCAATCCCCTTTTGGCGCAAGTGATGGTTCAACGCCCCCATCAAGCGTTCGGGCTGCCAGTCTTTGGCCATGTCGCAGTGGGCCACTTGTCCCAGGGCGTGCACGCCGGTGTCCGTCCGACCCGCCGCCGCAATGGACGGCACATCCGGTTCCAGCGCCGCCAGGGCCGCTTCCACCGTGCCCTGCACACTGGGCACGTCGGCCTGTCGTTGCCACCCGGCGTATCCCGCGCCGTCATATTCGATTTTCAAAGCGTAACGCGCCATGGCACGGGGGGTATCGCGGCCATGGGTCTATGTCCATGCGGGGCAATGCCCGGGCATGTCGGTGATTGTGGGGGGGCATGCGGGGAAACCCATGGCCCCGTTCCCATCCCCCTTTGCACCGGGCGGCTGGGGCCTTATGTCTGGGGGGCCAAAGAATGGGGGCAGCATGGTACTTTCCACAGTGGTGACACAAGTCGGCCGCACGGTTGAAGGCGTGACCGATCTGGTGACAGCCCCCTTTACCGATCCTGTGGTGCGTTTGGGTGTGACCGGCCTGTCGCGGGCGGGCAAGACGGTGTTCATCACTTCGCTTGTGGCCAACCTGCTGAACCGGGGGCGCATGCCGCAGTTGGCGGCGGCGGCCACGGGGTCCATCAGTGCAGCATTCCTGCAGCCCCAACCGGACGACACAGTGGCGCGGTTCAACTACGAAGCGCACTTGGATGCCTTGTTGGGGCCAGACCCGAAATGGCCCGACGGCACCAGCACCGTCAGCGAATTGCGCCTGTCGTTTCGCGTGCAGCCATCAGGCTTTATCGGCAGTTTTTCCGGCCCGCAGACCCTGCATTTGGACATCATCGACTATCCAGGCGAATGGCTTTTGGACTTGGCACTGCTGGACAAGGACTATGACACCTGGGCGGCAGAAGCGCTGACAAAGGCCCAAGCCCGCCCCCAAGCGGCGGCGTATTTGGCGGCTGTGGCGGACCTGGACCCGGCGCAGAAGTTCGATGACGTAACGGCAGGGCGATTGGCGGAACTTTACGCCAGCTATCTGCAAACCGCGCGGGCGGATGGATATGCCGATTGCACCCCGGGGCGCTTTTTGTTGCCCGGGGATCTGGCGGGGTCGCCGGCGCTGACCTTTGCCCCTTTGCCCGCGGCAGACACTGGACGCAGCAGCCTGCGGCGGGAAATGGCGCGGCGGTATGCGGCCTATCAATCCCGGGTGGTGAAGCCTTTCTTTCGGGACCACTTTTCCAAGATCGACCGGCAGATCGTTTTGGTGGATGTCCTTAAGGCGCTGTCCCACGGCCCCCGCGCCGTGGCGGATTTGGAAGACGCCATGGGCGACATTCTGGCGGCGTTTCGCCCTGGCCGAAACGGCTGGTTGAACGAGATTTTGTTGGGCAAACGCGTCGACCGCATCCTGTTTGCAGCCACCAAGGCCGACCATTTGCACCATTCCCAACACCCCGCTTTGGCGGCGCTGGCCGAAGCCATGGCGTTGTCGGCGCGCGACAAAGCAAACTTCAACGGGGCCCAGACCGCGGCTATGGCCATCGCGGCGCTGCGCACCACAACAGAAACCGAAGTGGCCGACGGCCTGCCCGCTGTGCAAGGCACGCTGCTGGACAGCGGCAAACCGGCGGCATTTTACCCCGGCACACTGCCCGCGTCGCCTGCAGGGCTGCTGGCCGAGGCACGGTCCGGCGCGGATGAATGGGAAGACGGCGATTTCGCCGCCATGCGTTTTGCACCCCCCAAGATGGACATGGCCGCGGGCGAAGGTCCGCCCCACATCCGCTTGGACAAAGCACTGCAATTTTTGGTCGGCGATAAGCTGGGATAGGGGGCAAAATGTCCAAGAAAAACAAAGGCCCCGTGGTCATAGAGCTGGACGAAACCCCAGCCGCATCCCCCACCGATGTGCCGCCCGTGCCGGAAGACGGCCTGCCGGTCACCACGCCCGTCGTGGCCGCGGCCACCGTGGCCGCCCGTCCGCGCAGCGCCTTGGTGCGATGGGCCTGGCGCATCGCGGTGGCCCTGGTGGGCTTCATGGTGTCCCTGGCTGCGTGGAACTGGGTCACGGGGCTGGTGGCCACCAATCCCGTTTTGGGGCTGATCGCGACCCTTCTGATCGGGCTGTTTGTCCTTATTTTATTGGCCATCGCCCTGCGCGAATGGCTGGCGCTGCGGCGATTGAAACGGGTGGACCAACTGCAGCACCGCGCGGTGCAGGCTATGGCCGACAGTGATTTGAAAGCCGCGCAAAGTGTCACGCGGGATCTGGAAAAGCTGTACCGCAACCGCCCCGATGCGGAATGGGGGCTGGCGCGCATGGACGATCTGCGCGCCGACGTGCTGGACGCCGACGGTTTGTTGAACGCAGCGGAAACCGCGTTGCTGCAACCGTTGGATCAAGCAGCGGTGGCCCAGGTGGAAAAGGCATCGCGCCAAGTGGCCACCATCACGGCCTTGGTGCCGCTGGCCTTGGCGGACGTGGTGGCGGCGTTGACCGCGAACCTGCGTATGATCCGCGAAATCGCCGAAGTTTATGGCGGGCGGGGCGGCACCTTGGGCAGTTGGCGCTTGGCCCGGTCGGTGATGGGGCACCTGGTGGCCACAGGGGCTGTGTCCTTTGGCGACGATATGTTGGGGTCCGTTGCGGGCGGTGGCGTGTTGGGCAAGTTAAGCCGCCGGTTCGGCGAAGGCCTGGTGAACGGGGCCTTGACCGCCCGCGTGGGCGTGGCCGCCATGGAAGTGTGCCGCCCGCTGCCTTTCACCGCCGAACCCCGCCCCAGCGTCACTGGGATCCTAAGCCGCGCCCTGACCGGGTTGTTTGACCGTAAAGCGGCATAAGCCCCCAGAAAACCCGCGCTTGCCCCTGCCACGGCGGCTTTCTATAACAGCCGCGACATGACCCACGGTTTGATCATTATTCGAATTATATCCCCGGCGCTGGTGTAAGCAGTGGCCGGGCCAAGGCGCTGGACTGTCCCGCCGCGGATGATGACCCCCAATTCCCATGAAAAGAGATGACCGATGGCTGAAACGCCTGACTATAAAGATACGCTGAACCTGCCGAAAACCGATTTTCCCATGCGCGCGGGCCTGCCCAAACGCGAACCCGCGTGGCTGGACCATTGGAATAAGCTGAATGTTTACAATACCTTGCGCGAAAAAAAGGGCCGCAAGCCGTTCACATTGCACGACGGTCCCCCCTATGCCAACGGGCATTTGCACATCGGGCACGGGCTGAACAAAACCATCAAAGACATGATCGTGCGGTCCCACCAAATGCTGGGGTTTGACAGCCGATACATCCCCGGCTGGGACTGTCACGGGCTGCCGATCGAATGGAAGATCGAAGAACAGTACCGCAAGAAGGGCAAGAACAAGGACGCCGTTCCCATCAACGAATTCCGCGCCGAATGCCGCAAATTCGCTGAAGGCTGGGTGGACATCCAGCGCGACGAATTCAAGCGCTTGGGCATCACCGGGAATTGGGATGACCCATACCTGACGATGAACTTCCACGCGGAACGGGTGATCGCAGAAGAATTCATGAAATTCTTGATGAACGGCACGTTGTACCAAGGGTCCAAGCCCGTGATGTGGTCGCCCGTGGAACAGACCGCCCTGGCCGAGGCTGAGGTGGAATATCACGACAAGGACAGCTTTACGGTTTGGGTGAAGTTTCGCGCTGTGACCGATGGGGACCTAGATGGTGCGTATGTCGTGATCTGGACCACAACCCCTTGGACCATGCCGTCCAACAAGGCGGTGGTGTATGGCCAGGACATTTCCTATGGCCTCTATGAAATCACCGAAACCCCGGACGAATGTTGGGCCAAGGTGGGCGACAAGTACCTGCTGGCGGACGCCCTGGCGGCGGACGTGATGAAGCGCGCCCGGTTGGAAGATGGGCAATATGCCCGCGTGCGGGACGTGTCGGCGGACGAATTGGCGGGGCTGAAACTGCACCACCCGCTGGCACACGCCGACGGCGCAAACGGCGAATGGGATGACTTGCGTGACTTCCGCGCGGCCCCCTTCGTGACCGACACAGAAGGCACCGGCTTCGTCCATTGCGCGCCGTCCCACGGGATGGAAGAATACGAATTATACCGTGATCTCAATATGTTAGATCAGGTCATCACCTATAACGTCAAAGACGACGGCGGTTTCCGCGATGATCTGCCGTTCTTTGGCGGCAAGTACATCCTGTC
>JAHDDS010000081.1 GCA_020629235.1 Planktomarina sp. | reverse complement strand
CCGCACATATTCAACAGGACAGGGCCGCCGCGTCATGCGCCGCGGCAACAAGGAGACACCGAATGTTCAACCTCGATGGCAAATGTGCCCTCATCACCGGCGCGTCGGGCGGGATTGGCGCCGACATTGCGCGCGCGCTGCACGGCGCTGGCGCCACCGTGGGCCTGTCAGGCACGCGGACCGAACCTCTCGAGGCTCTGGCGGGCGAGCTGGGCGAGCGGGCGCATGTGCTTCCTTGCAACCTGGGCGATGCCGAAGCGGTCGCCGCGCTGCCCAAACAGGCGGCCGAGGCGATGGGCGCGGTCGACATTCTGGTGAACAACGCCGGGATCACCCGCGACAACCTGTTCATGCGGATGTCCGATGACGAATGGCAATCGGTGCTGGATGTGAACCTGACCGCCACGATGAAGCTGTGCAAAGGCGTGATGCGCGGCATGATGAAGGCCCGCTGGGGCCGGATCGTGAACATCAGCTCGGTCGTGGGGGCCACGGGCAACCCCGGTCAGGCGAATTATGCCGCGTCCAAGGCGGGCATGGTCGGCATGTCCAAATCGCTGGCCTACGAGGTCGCCAGCCGCGGCATCACCGTCAACGCCATCGCGCCGGGCTTCATCGAAACGGCCATGACGGACAAGCTGACCGATGACCAGAAGGCCAAGATCATGGAGCAGATTCCCGCCGGTCGCATGGGCGCGGCCTCGGAAATCGCGGCGGCGGTTCTGTACTTGTCCAGCCCGGAAGCTGCCTATGTGACCGGCGCGACCTTGCACATCAACGGCGGCATGGCCATGTTGTAACCCGCGCCGTGCGGGCGGCCCTGAATCCATTTGCCAATGGCGGGGCTTGTGCTATAGGCGGCGCAGATTGGGCCGGGGGGCTGCCTCTGCTCACTATGGCCGCGTGTGTGGCAGACCAGACGCCAGCAGGACATTGACCTGCGGCAGAACGGGCCAGACGCGCCCTAGAAATGAGGAAAGAGACATGAGCGACGTCGCAGAACGCGTGAAGAAAATTGTTGTTGAGCACCTGGGTGTCGAAGAAGCCAAGGTGACCGATCAGGCGTCGTTCATCGACGATCTGGGCGCGGACAGCCTCGACACGGTCGAGCTGGTCATGGCGTTCGAAGAAGAATTCGGCATCGAAATCCCCGACGACGCGGCGGAAACGATCCAGACCTTCGGCGACGCGGTCGGCTTTATCCAAAAAGCCTGACCCGGCCGCGCATTCGCGCATGAGTTTCAAGGCGGTGCCACACATGGCGCCGCCTTTTTCGTGTGACTGCCTTGATGGCTGACCGGGGCTGGACCCGTTGGAGCGGGTAACGGGAATCGAACCCGTAACTTAAGCTTGGGAAGCTCGCGTGATACCTTTTCACCATACCCGCGCCTGGACCGCGTGATAGGCAGGCCCGCAGCCAAGCGCAAGGGGCAAGTTGGTTTGCGACACCCAACGCTTTGTCCTAACGTCGACCCATCAAAGGAGCGCGCCATGTCAGACCAATTTGCAATCTATCCCAGCCTGAAGGGCAAGACGGTGGTGGTGACGGGGGGTGCGTCGGGCATCGGCATGGAAATCGTGGAAGCCTTTGCCGCCCAAGGGTCCAAGGTGGGGTTTCTTGATTTCGACCGCGATGCCAGTGAAGCGCTGGTGGACCGTTTGGACGGGGACGTGGCCTTTGCCCACTGCGATTTGCGCGACATTGATGCCCTGAAGGCCGCTGTGGCGGACCTGCGCGACCGCCAAGGCCCGGCCCATGTGCTGGTGAACAATGCCGCGCGCGACGACCGGCACGGGTGGGACACGGTCACGCCCGAATACTGGGACGAACGGCAAGCCACGAACCTGCGCCACTACTTCTTCATGATCCAAGCCATTGCCCCCGATATGATCGCAGCGAAACACGGGTCGATCATCAATATGGGGTCCAATTCTTGGTGGGAAAAGGGCGGGGGGATGCCCGCCTATACCACCGCCAAGGCCGCGATCCACGGGTTGACGCGGGGGCTGGCCACGGACTTGGGGCCGCACAACATTCGGGTCAATTGCGTGGTGCCGGGTTGGATTATGACGCAGCGCCAGAAGGACCTGTGGGTCACGCCCGCGGCGATTGAAAACCACCTGAAGGGGCAGTGCCTGCCCGAGATGGTGGAACCTGTGTATCTGGCCCGGCAGGTGCTGTGGCTGGCATCAGACGATTCGGCCATGTCCACGGCCAGCAACTTTTTCGTGGATGCAGGGTCGGTTTAGGCGGCCCTCAAAATGTTTCGCACGCGAAACAATTGGTATGCAAGTCACTGAGGTTACACAGTCAACCACCAAGCGTTCGGTGGGGTGTTGAAATATTAACTGGACCGGGCCTTAGAGGCCCATCCGGGACCTGAAAATATCCACCAGTTGATCGGCAGGGGTGATCCCGCGCACATCGCCCACGCGGCGGCCTTGGGCATCGAACAAGATCAAAGTCACATGGGGGACCGTGTGTTGGGTCTGAAAGTCTTGGCCCTGGGGCGTGCGAATATTGGCGACACGGTACACCGGCGCATCATCCCCCAAGACCTTCAAAGCTTTGCGGGTCTGTTTTTGCAATTTGGCGCAGGACGGGCACTGGGGGTCGTGGACTTGCACAATGACAGGCGCGCCTTGCCCGATCACGGCCAGATCATGTTCTGCGGTGTATTTGGAAAACGACCGCGCGGCGGCCAGTCCGCCAATCCCAAGGATGGTCAGTCCGAACGCACCGTAACCAGCAAAGCGCAACACGTCGCGCCGGGTGGTGGGCTGTTGTTTTTGCTGCGGGGCTTTGCGCGTTCTTTTGGATTTCTTGCGTGCCATGTGTCGCCCCGGGTCAATGTTTTGGGCGGCATATCACACATTTTCGCAGCGCTGCGGTGACGCTTTTGTTACCCCCGCCGCCGTCTGCGCCGCCCGCCCGCTGCAGCATCCCCGCCGCCGGTGTTGAAATTCACGTCCGGCAGATGCACAGCTGCGTTCAGCATGGGGAAGGGGTCCGATGAATTGGGCAGGGCCGATGCGTTGACGAAGTGTTCCTGGAATTTGGGTTCCACAGCCGTTTCGACTTTTTCGATGTCGCGCACTGTGGCTTCAATTGCGGCGCGTTGGGACTTGTCGATCAGGGCGATGCGCGCCCCTGTGCCCGCCGCGTTCCCGGCAGAGGTGACTTTTTCAAACGGCACGTCTGGGATCATGCCCAAAATCATCGCGTGCTTGGGGCTGATGTGCGCGCCGAATGCGCCCGCCAGCACCACGCGGTCCACCGTGTCCACCTCGAACTTGTCCATCAGCAGGCGCGCCCCGGAATAGAGGGCTGCCTTGGCCATCTGGATGGCGCGGATGTCTGGGTTGGTGACCTTCACCAACGGCCCGCCCGTGGCCGATGCGTCATGCAGGACGTATGCGTTGGTGCGCCCGTCTTGGATGCAGCGCGGGGTGCCCACTTGGTCGGCGGACCCGATCAGGCCGGATGCGTCCACGATTCCTGCCAAACGCATTTCGGCGATGACTTCGATGATGCCGGACCCGCAAATGCCCGTGATCCCGGTGCCTTCGATGTCGTCCCAGAACCCGTCTTCGTCGGACCATTTGTCCGATCCGATCACGCGAAAGCGGGGGTCTTTGGTGGCGGGGTCAATCTCTACCTTTTCGATGGCCCCGGGGGCGGCGCGTTGGCCCGCGCTGATTTGCGCCCCTTCGAACGCAGGTCCAGTGGGGGACGAACAGGCCATGACCTGGCTTTTGTTGCCCAATTGGATTTCCGCATTGGTGCCCACGTCCACCACCAACACCAGGTCTTCGGATTTGTCCGGCGCTTCGGCCAGGGTCACGGCGGCGGCGTCGGCGCCCACGTGGCCCGCGATGCAAGGCAGCAGGTATGCGCGGGCCGACGGGTGCACGTTCACGCCCAGGTCCGCGCACCGCAGGCGCAGGGCGTCTGACGTGGCCAGGGCGAAGGGGGCTTGGCCCAGCTCGAACGGGTCGATCCCCAAAAACAGGTGGTGCATGACCGGGTTGCACACAAACACGGCGTCCATGATCAGGGATTTGTCAATTTCTGCCTCTGCCGCGATTTGGGTGAACAGCGCGTCCATGCCGTCGCGCACGGCTGCGGTCATCTCCGCGTCGCCGCCTGGGTTCATCATGGCATAGCTGACCCGACTCATCAGATCCTCACCAAAGCGGATTTGCGGGTTCATAAGACCGGAAGAGGCCACGACGTCACCGGTCCGCAGATCGCACAAATGCGCCGCGATGGTGGTGGACCCCAGATCCACCGCCATGCCATAGATTGACCCGTCATAGACCCCTGGCCACACGTGCATCACCCGCGGCCCATCGCCTTCATCGTGCACGGCACAGGTGACGCGCCAATCGCCCTTGCGCAAGGTGGGTTGCAGGCTGGGCAGCACATGCAGGTCGACTTGGGCCTGTTTCAGCCCCGCCTGGGCGTCCAGGGCCGCCACCAGGCGTTCCAGATCGCCCGACGGTTTGTGCATGTCGGGTTCTTCCACTTCCACCACGTGCAAGGTGACGGTGGGGTTCAGCGGGATGTCGATGTCGGCGGCCGCTTTGCGCACCACCTGGCGGTGCACTTGGCTTTCAGGCGGCACGTCGATCACCACGTCGCCCTGGACCGTGGCCTGGCAGCCCAAGCGGCGGCCCGGCGTCAGGCCGCGTTTGTCTTGGTACCGCTGTTCCACGGAATTCCAGTCCGACAGGGCCCCGTCCGCCACAGTGACCCCGTGCTTGGGAAATTCGCCATAGGACGGGGTGATCTGGCACTTGGAACAAATCCCGCGCCCGCCACAGACTGAATCCAAGTCCACCCCCAATTTGCGGGCGGCGGTCAGGATGGGGGTGCCGGCTTCAAAGTGCCCGCGCTTGCCCGATGGGGTGAATACCACAAGATGTTGCGCCATGGCTGTCTCCGTCGTGTTGGGCCTTGTGATAGCGTCTTGGAAGCCCTGCGCATGACCCGCTGCGGCGAAAGCTGGCCGGTCTGCGTCACGCGCCCCTTGTTGCCGCCACGCTGGGATACAAAACCGGCGCGTTTTGCACAATAATGTGGGGGCGGCCGCAGGCCCCGGGGGCCGTGAAATCTTTTCATAACGATGAAGAAATTGCGCCCTTTTTCACCGCGGCAGATTTCGCTTATCAAATGACAGTTTACCCCTATAGTTCAACCAGGGGGTGCAGCAAACAAGACGCCCCCAGATGAAAGGGAGTGTCTATATGTCGTTAAAACCCCCACTTTCGGATCTGCCAATCCCAACGGCAGACACCGGTTTTTATCGCGGGTTCAGTGTGAATGTGACCGTGGTCAGTAAGATCATCATCAGCGTGCTGGTGGTGTGGTGCATCGTGTGGCCGGCCCAGGCCGGGACCGTTCTGGGGGCGTGGAACACCGCCATTTTGGCCCAGTTCGCCGCCTGGTACATCTGGGTCGTGGCGGCCTTCGTGCTGGTGTGCATCGGCTTGGCCATCTGGCCCGCAGCCGGGCGTTTGAACCTGGGCGCCGACGGCGAACGGCCAGAGTTTTCCAACTTTTCGTGGTTTTCCATGATGTTCGGGGCCGGGATCGGCGTGGGCATGTTGACCTGGGCCGTGGCCGAACCTGTGGCGCATTTCAAAAACAACCCGGCCGTGATCCAGGGCCTGACCACATCGCTGGACGCCAACAACGTGCGCGAAGCATATGTCTGGTCGTTCCTGCACTGGGGCCTGGGGGCTTGGGCGTGTTACGCCATTGCCGGTCTGGCGCTGGCGTTCTTCAGCTATCGCCGGGGCTTGCCGCTGACCATCCGGTCGTCGCTGACCCCGCTGTTTGGCAAATCCCTGTCCGGCACATTGGGTCACATCATCGACATCGTCGCCGTGGTGGCCACCATTTTGGGCGTGGCCCAAACCTTGGGCTTCGGCGTGGAACAGTTCGTGGCGGGGCTGACCCGCATCGGCATCGGCGGTTTGGCCATGGCCGATGGGTCCGCCACCACCTTGGGCATCGTCGTGGCGCTGCTGGTGATCATGGGGGCATCGACCCTGTCGGCGCTGTCAGGCGTGGGCAAGGGCATCAAGTGGCTGTCCAACATTAACATGGTGCTGTCGATCTTCCTGCTGGGGTTCTTCATCATCTTTGGGGCCACATGGTTCGGGGCAACGGCCTTCTTTGTGGGCATCTGGGATTACCTGATCGCGCTGCCGTGGCTGTCGTTCAACGTCTACAGCTCTGACGGGGTGGAAGGATCGCAAGCCTTCTTGCTGACGCAGTGGCAAGGCTGGTGGCCCGTGTTCTATTGGGCCTGGTGGATCGCCTTTGCCCCCTTCGTGGGTCTGTTCTTGGCGCGGATTTCGCGCGGGCGCACCATCCGCGAGTTTGTGTTGGGGGCCATGATCGTGCCGTCGCTGATGTGCTTTGTCTGGTTCGCGTGGGCCGGGGGCACCGCCATTGATTTGGAACTGAACGGCAGCGCAGGCGGGGTGATCTTGGATGCGGCCAACGGCGACAAAATCTTCGCCATGACCGAATTCATGCTGGCCCCCATCGCCCAAGCCCTGGCCTGGGCCATGGCTGTGGTGATCGTGGTGCTGTTGATGACCTTCTTGGTTACGTCTGCCGACTCTGCCGTGTTGATTGTGAACACCATCAATGCCGCGGGCGACGAAGGCCCCAAGGCCCGTCCACACATCCTGTTCTGGGGCGCTGCCCTGGCCTTGGTGGTGGGGGGCTTGCTGATCTCTGGTGGGACCAGCGCCATTCAAACCGCCATGGTGATCGGCGCGCTGCCGTTTTCCATCGTCATGGCGCTGATGTGCGTGGCCTTGGTGAAGGCCATCTGGAATGACAGCCGCCGCGAAGCAGCGGGCGTGGCCACCACCATCGACCCTGTCACGCAAACCATGCCCGCCGAATAAGGGCAGGGTGCATGGGAACAAAAAGCCCCGGGCCGCGCGCCTGGGGCTTTTTCTTTGCAATGGCCCTTTAAGCGCCCGCCAACCCGTGCGATATCAGCGCGCCAAGTGAACCCAGCTAAGGATATCCGCCATGGAGATTCGCGAGGCCCTGACCTTCGATGATGTTTTGCTCGTCCCTGCCGAATCTTCGGTGCTGCCGTCGGATGCGGACACCCGCACGCGCGCCAGCCGGACGATTGATCTGAACATCCCGTTGCTGAGTTCGGCCATGGACACCGTGACCGAAGCGCGCATGGCCATTGCCATGGCCCAAGCGGGCGGAATGGGCGTCATTCACCGCAACCTAGACACCGAAGAACAGGCCCGCCAGGTGCGCCGGGTGAAGCGGTTCGAAAGCGGGATCGTGTACAATCCCGTCACGCTGACGCCCGATCAAACCTTGGCCGATGCCAAAGCCCTGCAAGACCGGTACCGCGTCACAGGGTTTCCGGTGGTGCAAGACGGGCGCGTGGTGGGGATTGTCACCAACCGTGACATGCGCTTTGCCACCGATGATGCCACCCCCGTGCGCGCCATGATGACCGCCGACAATCTGGCCATTTTGCAAGAACCCGCAGACCTGGGCCTGGCCAAATCCATGATGGCGGACCGGCGCATCGAAAAACTGCTGGTGACCGACGCCCAAGGCAAACTGACTGGGCTGCTGACCATCAAGGACATCGAACAGGCCGTGTTGAACCCCCAGGCCTGCAAAGACGCCTTGGGCCGGTTGCGCGTGGCGGCCGCATCGACCGTGGGGGATGCCGGGTTTGAACGGACCGAAGCCTTGATCGATGCAGGCATCGACATGGTGGTGATCGACACGGCCCACGGCCATTCCGAAGGCGTGGCCCAGGCCGTCAAACGCGCCAAGAAACTGTCCAACGACGTGCAGATCGTGGCGGGCAACGTGGCCACAGCAGAAGCGACGCGCGCGCTGATTGATGCGGGCGCAGACGCGGTGAAAGTGGGCATCGGGCCGGGGTCCATTTGCACCACGCGCATGGTGGCAGGCGTGGGCGTGCCGCAGATGACCGCCATTATGGACAGTGCGGCCGCTGCAGGCGACGTGCCTGTGATTGCAGACGGGGGCATCAAATTTTCCGGCGATTTCGCCAAGGCCATCGCCGCAGGGGCCAGCTGCGCCATGGTGGGCAGCATGATCGCAGGCACGGATGAAAGCCCGGGCGAGGTGATTTTGTACCAAGGCCGATCGTTCAAAGCCTATCGCGGCATGGGGTCCATGGGGGCCATGGCGCGCGGATCGGCGGATCGGTATTTCCAAAAAGATGCGGCCAGCGACAAGCTGGTGCCCGAAGGCATCGAAGGGCAGGTGCCCTATAAGGGACCGGCGGGGGCAGTGATCCACCAACTGGTGGGCGGGTTGCGGGCGGCCATGGGATACACAGGTTGTGCGACGGTGGACGCCATGCGGCGCGACTGCAGCTTTGTGAAAATCACGGGCGCAGGTTTGAAAGAAAGCCACGTTCACGACGTGCAGATCACCCGCGAAAGCCCCAATTACCG
>JAHDDS010000080.1 GCA_020629235.1 Planktomarina sp. | reverse complement strand
TCTGGGGACCCGGGCGGTCCGCCCCAGATGTGATCGCCGTGGTCATAGAAGATTTCGGTGCACGGCCCGCAGGGTCCCGTGGGCCCCATGCGCCAGAAGTTGTCATCGGTGGCGATGCGGATGATGCGGTCGTCGGGCACGCCCACTTTCTTCCAAATCTCAGCCGCCTCATCATCGGTGTGATAGACCGTGACGTAAAGCTTGTCTTTGGGGATGCCGAATTCGCCCGTGATCAGGTTCCACGCAAAGGGAATGGCGTCGTGTTTGAAGTAATCCCCGAAGCTGAAGTTGCCCAACATTTCGAAAAACGTGTGGTGGCGGGCAGTGTATCCGACGTTGTCCAAATCATTGTGTTTGCCGCCGGCGCGCACGCATTTTTGCGCCGTCGTGGCGCGGGTATAGTCGCGGGTTTCGATGCCGGTGAACAAGTTCTTGAACTGCACCATGCCCGAATTGGCGAACATCAGCGTGGGGTCGTTGCGCGGCACAAGCGGGCTGGACGGGACGACCGCGTGGTCGTTCTTGGCGAAATAATTCAGAAAGGTGGACCGGATGTCATTCAACGTGGGCATTGCGCGTGGCCTTGGACTGAAAAGGGCGTTTGCGTGTCAGATAGCGCCCCACCCAAAGACTGTCCACGCCATAACCAAAGGCCCCAGCACTGCCGGGGCCTTTGGACGCTTTTATTGGGGTGCCGCGTTAGGGGCGTTTAGATATCCACCACCGTGTCGTCGTCTTCTTTTTCGACGGCCTTCACTTCGTCCGCGGGCATGTCGAAATCAAGCCCGTGGGCGGCGCGGATTTTATCTTCGATTTCATAGGCGACGGACTTGTTGTCCTTCAGGAAGGTTTTGGCGTTTTCGCGCCCCTGCCCGATGCGTTCGTCGCCATAGCTGAACCAAGACCCGGATTTTTCGACGATCCCGGCTTTGACGCCCAGATCCAGCAGTTCCCCCATTTTGGAAATGCCTTCGCCGTACATGATGTCGAATTCCACCACCTTGAACGGCGGGGCGACTTTGTTCTTCACCACTTTCACCCGCGTGGCGTTGCCCACCACTTCGTCGCGGTCTTTCAAAGCGCCGATGCGGCGAATGTCCAAACGGACCGAGGAATAGAACTTCAGCGCATTGCCGCCCGTTGTGGTTTCAGGGCTGCCGAACATCACGCCGATTTTCATCCGGATTTGGTTGATGAAGATCACCATGCAGTTGGACCGGCTGATGGCGGCGGTCAGTTTGCGCATGGCTTGGGACATCAGGCGGGCCTGCAGGCCGGGCGCACTGTCGCCCATGTCGCCTTCCAATTCCTTTTGCGGGGTCAATGCGGCCACCGAATCCACCACCACCATGGACACGGCCCCTGACCGCACCAGGGTTTCGGTGATTTCCAGGGCCTGTTCGCCGGTGTCGGGCTGCGAAATCAGCAATTCGTCCAGGTCCACCCCCAACTTGCGGGCGTATTGCGGGTCCAGGGCGTGTTCAGCGTCCACAAAAGCGCACACGCCGCCTTTTTTCTGTTCTTCGGCCACGCAGTGCAGCGTCAGCGTGGTCTTGCCCGATGATTCTGGGCCATAGATTTCGATGATGCGCCCCTTGGGCAGACCGCCGATCCCCAGGGCGATATCCAGGCCCAAAGACCCGGTGGACACGGCTTCAATTTCTTGAATGGCGTTTTCGTCCCCCAGTTTCATGATGGACCCTTTGCCGAACTGCCGTTCGATCTGCGCCAATGCGCTGTCCAATGCTTTTTGACGATCGCCTGATTTTGGTTTCATTTGTAAAAGATCTGCCGTTGCCATGATTTGGTCTCCTTATTTCACACCCCGACCGGGGCAGCAATCGCACCATATGGGCCGTTGGGCTTGGCGGTGCGGCCTTGTATGTTCGCCTCTTGTTCTTGTGGTCGTGTATGAGATCAAAAGAAGAACATTACAACAAAAATTTTCCCCACCCCCCATGTTTTCGGTCAAGACCCGGGCAGCGCAGCCCGGCAGAACAGCGGTTTTGCCCTGCCATTTGCCGCCCTTGGGTCAACATCTGAAGTGTTATGACCTGGTCCTTAAAAGACCGTAAAATTTTCAACGAGTGGGGGTCTGATCCAGGGCGGCGGTTAACGGTTTCGCAAACGGGGTGGTGCAGTCTGGCCCTGTCGGCGCGTCCGGCAAGGTGTTGTCGAAATCGAAACAATTCTTGAAACAGGGCTGGATTGGTGAACAAGTTTTGTGGCACAAAGCTTTCCGGGGGCGTCGTCGCAATTGGGAAGGCCCATCGTATGATCCTTGGTGCGCGGTTAGCAGAACAACTGGGACACAGCTTCCCCGACGTTTTCAAACATCAATACAGGTTTTATTCGGGCAAAGCGGCCACGCCGGACGGCTGGCAATCCAAAGCAATGGACGGTTTTGTGCTGGACCACTGCCCCGACCTGCCCGTTGCCCGGATCACAGACCTGGATGACATCCCCATCGGTTGGGCCTTGGGCGTGGCGCTGCGGTTCCGTGGGCCCCCAGTGAACGACGGGTATCAAATCGCAACCCGCGTGGGCGACGATGATTTTCTGGATGTGTTCGAAAACAATGTGGCCTTTTTGTCGGGCCGGTACGTCGTGGTCCTGGTCCACCAAGGGGCGGCGCGCATCTATGGCGACCCGGTGGGGGATTTGGGCTGCGTGTACAATACGAAAACCGGGGTTGCGGCATCGACGCTGACCTTGGCGCTGGATCGCGACATTGACCCCAACCCGCAAATTTCCCACGACAGCGTGTCCGGCGGGGCCGAAGCCTACAGCTTGGGGCACACCCGCGACGCCCATGTTAAACGGCTGCTGCCCAACCACTATTTGTCGGTGGCCGACAAATCGCTGACCCGATTCTGGCCCAAAGAAGACACTGATCTTTATGAAAAGCGGCCGATGAAAGCGGCGGAATTGTCGGACGCCATCGGGCAACGCCTTGGCCATTTGACGCGGCATTTGTTCAAAGCCCACCCCTGCATTTTCCCCATTTCGGGCGGCCGCGATTCCCGCACGGTTTTGGCGGCGGCGGAAAAATCGCTGAAAAATGTGAAGTTCTTTTTCGCTTGGTCGTTTCACCATCGGTCGCGCAAGGACGTGCGCTTGGGCCAAAGCATCGCCAAGCAGTTGGATCTGCCCTTTCGGCATTTTCGCGGCACCGACCCTGGCCCAGACGATCTGGCACTGTACGAATTGCGCACGGGGTTCACCGGTTACGGCGATGTCACGCGGTCTTTGGCCATCAGCGAAAGCATGCCCGGCGGGCACATCATGGTGCGCGGCAACGTGATGGAAATTTTGCGCGCCACAAACTGGCACCGCCAGCAAGAAGGCACGCTGAACCTGCCCCATGTCAAAAACCGCCTGCGGCTGTTTGGCAAAGGCTTTGACGGTGACATTCACAAGTGGGACGCCGAAATTTTGGCCTGGGTGGATACCCTGCCCCCACCGGCCCTGGCGCGGGTCTATGACTTTGTGTTCATCGAACAGTTGCTGCCCCACGCCCAAGGGGCGCGGCTGTACGGTGTGCCGCAGAATTTTGTGGTCAATCCGTTCAACGACCGCGCGTTGTTGCGTTTGTCGATGCACGTCGATCGCGATTTCAAGCTGAAGGACCAGGCTTACGACCGGATTGTGCGCAACTATGTGCCGGAACTTGCCGAAATTCCTTATAACTGACGCTTTGGATTGCAATGATTGTGCATTATCCTGCACCAAAGCCAGACAGATTATGGTATTGTTGAAGAAACCCTGCCTATAGTTTGGTCAAAACGGCACGGGGCAGACGGGGAAGTGACATGGCGAGAGAGCGCGAGGTCGGCACGCTTTGGATTGGCGGTCCCCTAAGCTGGATGGAACAGCTGTGCCTGAAATCCTTTGTGGATCAGGGCCAAAAGATCACCCTGTTCAGCTATGACGACATTCCCAATGTCCCTGCGGGCGTGATCCGCCGCGACGGGCGCGAGATCATCGACACCGATGACTTCATCAAATACGAACACAAAAACAGTTTCGCGCTGTTTGCCGATTGGTTCCGCCTGCACATGATCCACCAATGCCCCGGCATGATCTGGATCGACACGGACGTGTATTGCCACCGGCCCATGGACTATGACAGCGACTATGTCATGGGGTTCGAACTGCCCGGCGAACACCGGGTCAACAACGCCATTTTGGGCCTGCCCCACGACAGTGACATCCTGGCGCAGATGTTGGAATTTACCGAAGACCGCCATTCCATCGCGCCGTTTCTGCCCCCCAAAAAGCGCCGCGAATACCAGGCCGCCGCCGATGCGGGCACGCCGGTGCACATCAGCCAACAGCCCTGGGGCGTGTGGGGGCCGCAGATGGTGACCCACTATGTCCACGCCTTGGGTCTGCAAGATAAAGTCCAGCCGCTGGATGCGTTTTATCCCATCACCTTCCGCGAACGGACCGACTTTTTGAAGCGCAATTCCCTGGTGGAAAGCCGCCTGACCGACAACACCACAGCCCTGCACATCTGGGCGTCCAACAAGCGCGAATTGGGGCGGCGCCAAAACGGCATCCCGCGCAAAGGCACCTATCTTGCGGCCCGCCTGAAGGCCCACGGCATCGTTCCCGCCCTGGCCCCCTTGGCCAGCCGCGGCAATGCCATTTTCGACGGGGCCTTGTTGGACGAAGTCACCAGCACAGACGTGCAATCGGTGGCGGACGTATCGGGCGGCGCGCGCGGGCTGGTGCTGGCGCTGCACCATAAATTCGACTGCAAAGTGGTGCTGGTGAACGTGGACGACCAAGGCCGGTTTGAATCCGGCGCGCAGCCGTGGTTGGCCGACTATATCGACTTTCTGACCGACAATGGCGTGCCCGAAGACCGCATCACCCTGGTGCGGCGGCCGCGCGATATGCGTCCGGTGGACGTATTGTGCAACCTGCAAGGCTTCGGCGACACGGCCAGCATCAAACCGTTGGAACGGCTGTTGCGCCACCAAATGCACGCGGACACCCAAGTCTTTTGCGACATTCGCCAAGGGTCAGGGGGATACAACTTCTTGCGCGAATTCGGCACGGTGGAAACCCTGTCCGACCGCGAAGAAAACGGCAAAAAAGTCGGGCGCGTGTCCTTCACCGCCAACCCGCCAGAACCCAGTGAAGAAGACCAAAGCTGGAAAAAAATCGCCCAAGAGTTGGCCGGCGACAGCGGCTGGTTTCGCCCCGGCCCCAACGGCCACAGCTTTTTGTTCATGCCGCGCAGCACCGACACGCTGGTGGTGACGTTCGACAACTTGGACATTGCCATGAACAAGCGCGAAGACCGCCGCCCCTGGGGGCACAATTTCATCGAAGGGCAAGGCTGGTCGATGCTGGGCGTGTTGGCGGGCGGCTGGACCTGGTACCGCGAAGACTGGGTGTGCCAGCAGTTCGATGACCTGGCCGCATCCGGGTTCTTTAAGGGCTTCAAACGGGTGGTGTTTTACGGCGCGTCCATGGGCGGCTATGCGGCGGCGGCCTTTGCGCCCGCGGCCCCGGGGTGCGACGTGGTGGCGATTTCGCCGCAATCCACTTTGGACAAATCCGTGGTGCCTTGGGAAACCCGGTACAAAAACGCCTGGGACCGGGATTTTTCCGGCCCCTACGGTGATGCCGCCGCTGTCAGCGCGTCGGCCCGGCGCGTCACGATCCTTTATGACCCGTATGAACCGCTGGATTCCGGCCACGTGAACCGCTTCACCAACGACAACGTGCAAAAGCTGCGCGCGCCGCTGATGGGGCACCGCTTGGGCAGTTCACTCAGCCAGATGGGGATTTTGACGCCCATCATTTTGGGGGCGCTGAACGGCACGTTGGAAGACGCCGATTACTATGAAATGCTGCGCGCGCGCAAAGAATTCCCCCGCTATCAGCGCGAATTGTTCCAAAAAGCCGTGTCCAAAGGCCACACCGATTTGGCCAAACGCCTGGGCCAATGGGTGCTGGACCGCAACGCCAACCGGGCCATCCGCGTGGGGATGAAGGCCCTGGGATAAAAGCCCGGGGTAATTCGCCTGCGTCAGCCCTGGATCGGGGCTGCGGCGGGGTCAATCCCGTGCTGGTCCAAACAACTGTCCAAAAAGCTGCCCGGGCGCGGCACGCCGCCTTCGCGGTCTGCCAGCCGGGCTTTGACGCGGCGCGCCCAAAAGTGGACCCCGCGCGTGTCAGGTGCCAGCAAATCTTGCGCCTTAAACCGGGGGCGCAACACCCGATTGCGGTGGTCGAAATCCACCGGATAAAACACGCTTTGCCCCTGCGCACGGTCAAACAGCCCCAGAATTCGCAGCATATAGGTCACGACATAAGGCCCCGTCAGCCCCCAAGGCTGATCGCACAGATGCACCGGCTGGCCCGCATCCGCCCGCGCCTGCAGATCGCGCTTGCGGTCGTCGGGAAACCACGGCGGGATGACATACGGATCATCGAAAAAGCCCAGCAATTGGTCCAACAGCGCGCCGCTTTGGGGCACCCGCAGCACCGCATTGCACACCACAGCCGGGCCTTCCAAACCGAAGATGTGATCGCCCGCAAAATCAAAAGGCCGCCAACAATACATATCCGTGTCCACCCAAATCGCCTGGGTCTTGGCCATCAAATGCAGCCGCCACAGATCGGCGTGAATGGCGGGGCTGCCGGTTTTGCCGTGCCGCCAAACAGTGTCTTGGGCGAAAATATCTGCCGCGTTGCAGCCGTCCACGCCCGGGGGCAGATTGTCGATGGGGGTGTACGAATACAGCCGCACCCGGTGGCCCCGGTCGGCAAAGGATTTCAGGCACAGCTGTTCCAGCCAGGACAGCCGATCCCCGATCCACAAAGACGCGATATCGCGCAATTCAGCCACCCTGCCCCCAGACCCGCGCCGGGGTACGCAAAATCAACCCTTCCCCTGCGGCGGAATTCCGGGCTAGGACACAAGGCAGCGCACGCAGCATTGGAAGGGCATTCATCATGGCCAGCATCCTTGTCCTAAACGGCCCAAACCTCAACCTTCTTGGCACCCGCCAGCCAGAGGTTTACGGCACCACCACCCTGGCCGACATCGACGCGGCTTGCCGGGCCCATGGGCAAACCATCGGGGTCGACGTGACCTGTGTGCAAACCAATTTCGAAGGCGGACTGGTGGAGGCGATCCACGCCGCCAAGGGCACCCACGCGGGCCTGGTGATCAACGCAGGCGCATACACGCACACATCCATCGCCATCATGGACGCCGTGGCATCCGTGGAATTGCCCGCCGTGGAAGTGCACCTGTCCAACATCCACGCCCGTGAAGACTTCCGCCACACGTCTTATCTGGCCCGCGTGTGCGTGGGGCAGATCGCGGGGTTCGGGATGCACAGCTATATCCTGGGGATGGACGCGCTGAAGGCGCATTTGGCGTAACTCGCGCCACAAAAAAGGGTGCGCAGATCACCGCGCACCCTTCATTTGTCAGAAGATCAGCGGGGGCTTAGCCCTGCATTGTCTTCGCCACTTCAGCGGCGAAGTCTTCTTCTTTCTTTTCGATCCCTTCGCCCACTTCCAAGCGCACGAAGCCCGTGATGGTGGCGCCCGCCTCTTTGGCGGCGGCTTCCACGGTCAGGTCTGGGTTCACCACGAAGGCTTGGCCCATCAGGGTGCTTTCGGCCATGAATTTCTTCATGCGGCCCACGATCATTTTTTCGATGACTGCTTCTGGCTTGCCGCTTTCGCGGGCGATGTCCATTTGCACCTGCTTTTCTTTTTCCACCACGGCTGGGTCCAGCGCGGCTTCGTCCAGGGCGGCGGGGTTGGCGGCTGCGATGTGCATGGCCACTTGTTTGCCAAAGCCTTCATCGCCGCCATTCATGGCCACCAGAACGCCGATTTTGCCCATGCCGTCTGTGGCGGCGTTGTGGACGTAAGACACAACGGTGTCGCCTTCCACGGACGCCATGCGGCGCAGGGTCATGTTTTCACCGATGGTGGCCACAGCGTCGGTCACCAGTTCAGACACAGGCTTGCCACCGGCGTCTGCGGCGGCCAGGGCGTCCACATCGGCCACACCCAAAGCGGTGGTGGCAATGGTGGACACCATGTTTTGGAAGTCTGCGTTTTTGGCAACGAAGTCGGTTTCAGAGTTCACTTCCACAGCGACGCCTTTGGACCCGTCCACAGCCACGGCCACCAGGCCTTCTGCGGCGGTGCGGCCGGATTTCTTGGCGGCTTTGGCCAGGCCTTTGGTGCGCAGCCAGTCCATGGCGGCTTCCATGTCGCCGTCGTTTTCGGTCAGCGCTTTTTTGGCATCCATCATGCCAGCGCCGGATTTTTCGCGAAGTTCTTTTACAAGTGCGGCTGTAATGGCCATGTCACATATCCTTCAGGAGTTTTAAGAGCGTGCCCCCCAGGTGCGGCGGTCCGCGCCCGGGGGTATCTGATCAGCCTTCCGTTCAGCCTTCTGCGGCGGCGGTGGTTTCTTCGGCTGGGGCGGCTGCCTCTTCTGCAGGGGCCTCAGCTGGGGCTTC